>JBKHDD010000107.1:0-16937 GCA_046541515.1 Desulfococcaceae bacterium | reverse complement strand
CGAAAACTGGCAAAAGGTTACCTATCAGTATCGGAACCTGTTCTACAAGGCCCGCTCCACGTTTCGCCGAACGCTGAATCCGACGAAGAACCGGGTGGAATATGAACTGACTCGTCTGGATGAAGGCGGGATCATCCGCCCGGAAATTCGATCCATCTCCGGTTACTACGGCGTGTCGGACGAAGGAATGGTTCGCCGGGTGACGTTTTTCCAGGAAGGGGAGTTGGCCGGGGGCATGTTGAGCGGGATTTACTTCAACAGCGCCAAAAAGGTGGCAGTGGGTTTTCTGCGGGAAATCGCCCGCTACGCGGAAAGCCACTGCCCCTGATTTTTACCCTTGCCCGTCCGGTTCGTTGAACCTCCGCCGGAAACGGGGCGAAAATCGCCGGAACGGCCCGATGGTTCATCGCCAATTTCAACTTCGCAGGCCATCCATCCGCCCGACCGCCCCGAGAGGAACCCCGGAATGACACCCGAAGCCAAAGCCGTTCTTGAATATCACCGGGAAACCAAGCACCATCCGGACCGGTACGCCCGCTCGCCGGGATACATGGACTGGCAAAATCAGCCGGAACCCTTCCGCTTTTTCGAAGGTTGCGAAACGATCGACCTGCCGTTTCTCGAACGGGATGCGGACCTGGATCACGACGGTCTGTACCAGGGGGCCGACGAGCCCCAGCCATTGACCCTGGAAACGGTTGGGGCGTTTCTGGAGCTTTCCCTGGCCTTGTCGGCCTGGAAGGCGGCGGGGCCGAATCGATGGTCGCTGCGGATCAACCCTTCCAGCGGGAATCTTCATCCCACCGAAGGCTACGTCGTTCTTCCGGAAATTCCTGGACTCGGAGCCGGGGTCTACCATTACGCTCCGCTTTTGCACGCGTTGGAACGCCGGGCCGCGCTTCCCGAAACCGTCTCGGCGTCGCTGGTCCAAGCGCTGGGGTCCGGAGGATTCCTGGCGGGCCTTACCAGCATTTTCTGGCGAGAATCCTGGAAATACGGGGAACGGGCCTTTCGGTACTGCAACCATGACGTGGGGCACGCGCTGGCGGCTCTATCCTTTTCCGCCGGGCTCCAAGGGTGGCGGCTAAAAGCCCTCGGCGCGCTGGGGGACGAAGACGTTTCGGCGGTCCTTGGGTTGGACCGGACCCATTGGCATCCCGACGAGGCCGAACATCCAGACCTGCTTTGCGCGGTAACGCCCAAAACGGAGGATGCCCCGGCCACCCTGCCGGATTCCCTCCTCGCCGCCTTCGCGGAGTTGCGTTTCCGGGGGACGCCCCGGCCCCTCAGCGCCCGACGCGTTCCCTGGAAACGAATCGACCAGGTGGCCGTCGCCGCCCGCAAACCCCGCACCGAACCGAGGGAGGTTTCCTTTCCCTCCCGACCCTTCCGGGAGGGGCCGGCCCAAAGACTTTCGGCGGGACAAATCATCCGCCGACGTCGCAGCGCCGCGGCCTTCAGCGGAAAGGGAAGACTGGACCGGGAGACCTTTTTCGCCCTGCTGGATCGAACCCTGCCCCGGCCGGACCGCGCCCCCTTCGACCTCGATCTCCAGCCGACGACGGTGGATTTGCTGATTTTCGTCCACGACGTTCAATGCCTGAACCAGGGGCTTTATCTCTTCGCCCGAACCGGCGGCGGCCCCGAACCGTTGCTGGCGGCGACCCGGGGAGACCTCTGCTGGTCCATGGTGGAAACCGGCCTTCCCCTGTTTCGGCTGGAGGACGGCAATTTCCGTCGCCGGGCCATCAGCGCGAGCTGCCATCAGGAAATCGCCGGAGACAGCGTCTTTTCCCTGGGCATGATTGCCCGCTTCCGCGAAAACGTCGCGCCCCGACCCTGGAGCTATCGACACCTGTTCTGGGAAACCGGCATGATCGGCCAGGCGCTCTACCTGGAGGCGGAAGCCCGGGGCCTGCGGGGCACCGGAATCGGTTGCTATTTCGACGACGAAGTCCACCAGTTGCTGGGGCTGCGGGACGACGCCTTCCAGAGCCTGTACCACTTTACCGTGGGCGAGCCGGTGGAAGACCCGCGCCTGGCCGCGCTGCCCCCTTACCATCACCTCAACCGAAGCCGCGCTCGAACCACATGACCCGCAATCCCGATCCGATCCGCCAACTCGACGACGACCATTTTTTCCGCATCCGGACGCGACTATTGGCCTGGTACCGAAGCCATCGCCGCGATCTGCCCTGGCGAAACACCGCAGACCCCTACGCCATCTGGCTGTCGGAGGTGATGCTCCAACAGACGCGGGTGGAGACCGTTCGCCCCTATTTTCATCGCTTCATGGAACGGTTTCCCACGATCCGGGACTTGGCCGCCGCCGATCTGGAAACGGTCTTGAAAATGTGGGAGGGCCTGGGCTACTACGCCCGGGCGCGGAATTTCCACAAGGCGGCGAACCAGGTGGTTTCCGAATTGGGCGGACGGGTGCCGGACACCCTGGAAGTCTTTCGAAGCCTGCCCGGCGTGGGGGAATACATCGCGGCGGCCGTGCTTTCCATCGCCTTCGGTCGGCCTTGCGCGGTGGTGGACGGCAACGTGAAGCGGGTGCTTGCCCGCCTGTTCCGGATGGAGCAACCCGTCAACCAATCCACGGCCCATCCGGCCTTTCGGGAACTGAGCCAGCGAATCCTGGACCCCGAGGCCCCGGCCGACGCGAATCAGGCCCTCATGGAGCTGGGGGCGATGGCGTGCACGCCCCGAAATCCGGACTGCCCCGCCTGTCCGCTGGCGGGGGACTGCCGGGCCTTTCGGGACGACGTGGCGGCCGACTATCCCCGCCGCGCGAAAAAGAAAGCGATTCCGCTGCGCGTTCAGGCCGCGGCGGTGCTTGCCCGGCACGGCCGGGTGCTGGTGGTCCGCCGACCGGTGGAGGGGCTGCTGGGCGGCCTCTGGGAGTTTCCCACCGTTTCGCTGGCCAAGGGGGAATGTCCGGCTTCGGTTCTGACGCAAATGCTCCAGGACCGCTTCGGCCTGGCCGGGGGCGTGGCCGCGGAGTTGCTGGGGACCGTCCATCACGTCTACACCCATTTTCGTCTGGAGAAGCAGGTGTTCCGTTGCGTGGACATGGGAAACGGTCCGCTTCCCGCCGAAGGCGAAACGGTTCGCTGGATCGAACCCGGGGCCGGCGGTGAACCGCCCTTTCACGGCGCGGCGCTCAAGGTTTTTGCGCTGCTGGCCAACGGAGGAAAAATTTCCATCGGAAAAGGGACGGACTAGAGGAAATTGGGTTTCGCGGAACGGGGGAGGGGAATCGGCGCGGATTCCGGAGAAATCCGACTTGAAGCCGGACCCGTTCACCTTGGAATTTCAAATGGACAAGGAAGTCGAATGGGCAAGGGCGCATGGGATGCGCCCCTCCTTAATTCTGGAGGAGCGATATTGCATTTGGAATTAAGCCGGCGGCGATTCCGGCAGTCCCAGGGAAATCAAAGTGCGCTCGTCGCCCAAGAAGGGCAGGGCGTACCGCCGAACGCTCACGGAAATTCCCTGGGCTTCCAGGGTCGGCAGGAATTCGGATTCCTCCGTCGAAATGCGGGCCTTGAGCGCCAGAATCCGGCCGCCCCGCCGCACAAGGGGACGGGCCAGCCGCAGAATTTCCGGCAGATCGGACAAGGCCCGGCAGATGGCCAGGGAAAACCCCGGGCGTTCGGCCGCCAGCTCCTCGGCCCGAAGGTGGCGGGCGTCTGCGTTGTCGAGCCCCAAGATACGAATGACGTGTTGAATGAAGCTGACTTTTTTCCGCACCGCGTCGACGAGAGTGATCCGGATGGCGGGCAGCACGGCGGCCAGGGGAATGCCGGGAAAGCCCCCGCCCGCGCCGATGTCCACCACCCGGGCGTCCGGCGGAATCAGCGGCGCGGGCGCCAGGGAGTCGGCGAAATGCTTGATGGCCATTTGACCCGGGTCGGTGATTCGGGTCAAATTGATCTTGCGATTCCATTCCAGCAACAGTTCCGCGTGGCGGGCCATCCGCTCCAAGGCTTCGGCGGGGGCCTCCACCTCCAGCGCGGCGGCCCCCGCCCGCACCCGCTCCCGCCAGGCCGGGTCGCCCACCCTCAAACCTCCGGCTCCCGGGCCTTGGCCTTGGCCTTTTCCGGATCGTCGAAGTCCATATAGATGATCACGTCGCTGCTGTTGGAAATCACCCGGGCGTTGGGATACCGTTTTTTGAAGACGTGGGTCATGGCCTGGTTTTCACGCAGCACCGAGGCGATGAATCCCTTGTATCCATTTTCAAGGGCAATGATCTCCATTCGCTCCAGCAGGTAGGAGGCGACGCCCTGTCCCTGATAGTCTTCCCGGACCACGAAGGCCACCTCGGCCCGATCGTCGTCGCCCTCGGCGTAAGAGCCGATGGCCACGATTTCCTGATGTCGGCGGCGCTGGACCAGGCCGATCAGCGACATGTTTCGCTTGTAGTCCACGCTGGCGTACTGCCGTTGCAGCACCTCGTGGGAGAAGATCTTCATCTTGTAGAAAAACCGGTAGTAGATGGTCTTCTCCTGGAGGGAGTAGAAAAAATTCCGGTAGGCAAATTCGTCCGAGGGAAAGACCGGGCGGACCAGGAGGGTCTTCCCGTTTTTCAGCTGGTAGGTCGATTTGTAGCCTTCAAGGAAAATCAGGTCCTCGGTGGAAGGCGGCAATTGGTCGGCAAAAATGAACTTCCGCTTTTTGGCCTCGTCGATCAGCTCTTCCCGGAATTTGGGATGGGCGATCTGGGTCAGCTCCATCACCCGCTGGTAGATCGACTTTCCCTGAAGTTCGGCGATGCCGTATTCGGTGATGACGATGTCCACGTCGGCGCGGGTGGTGGCCACGCCGGCCCCTTCGGACAGGCTGGGCACGATCCGGGAAACCCGTCCGTTATCTGCGGTGGAGGGCAGGGCGATGATCGAAAAACCGCCCTTGGACATGGCCGCGCCCCGCAGGAAGTCGACCTGGTCGCCGATGCCGCTGTAGAAAATATTTCCAATGGAATCGGAACAGACCTGGCCGGTCAAATCCACCTCCAGGGCGGAGGAGATGGAGATGAGATTGTCGTTCCGGGCGATAATGGTCGGGTCGTTTACGTAATCCGAAGACCGGAAATAAAACATCGGGTTGCTGTCCACGAAATCGTACAGTTCCCGGGTGCCCATGCAGAGGGAAGCCACCACCCGGCCGGGGATCAGCGTTTTTTTCCGGTTGGTGATCACCTTCTTTTTCAGCAATGGCAGCAGGCCGTCGGTGATGACCTGGGTGTGAATCCCCAGGTCCCGCTTTTTGTCCAAAAAGGGCACGATGGCGTTGGGCAGGTGACCGAATCCCACCTGAATGGTGGCCTCGTCCTCCACCACCTCGGAGACGAACATGCCGATGCGGCGGATCACCTCGCTGTGCTTGATGTGCTGGGGCGCTTCCACCAGCGGCTCGTCGTGCTGGACCAGAAAGTCGATTTCGTCCACGTGGGCGAAACTGTCGCCCCAGGTCTTGGGCATGCGGGGGTTGACCTGGGCGATGACGATCCGGCTGGACTCCATTCCGGCCCGGGTGATGTCCACGGAAACGCCCAGGCTGCAATAGCCGAACTTGTCCGGGGGGCTCACCTGAATCAGCGCCACGTCCAGCCCGATGCGCTGGCTGTAAAAAAGGGTGGGTATCTGGCTGAGATAGGTGGGAATGTAATCCAGCTTTCCTTCCGCCGCCGCCTTCCGGATGGCCCGGCTGATGAAAAACAGCTTCAGGGAAAACCGCTTGAGAAAAGAATCGTTGTCGATGTATTCGCTGAAGGTGGAGGACAGCATCTGGTACACCATGATGTCCTGCATGTTCATGTCCGCCACCATGGTCCGGATCAGGTGCTGCGGTTCCCCGCAGCCGGTGCCGATAAACACCCGGCTTCCCCGCTTGATCTGGGCGATCGCGGTTTCGGCGCTCACCACCTTTTCCGGACAATATTCCTTCAAATTCATGAAATTTCGCTCCTTTTGCGCCGGCAGGGAAACCGTCTCCATTTACCGGTCCGATTCCCGGACCGGCGCCCGATCCGCCAGAAAGTAAAACCCCTTCGGTGTCTCCCTCTTCGCCCATGCCGCCCCGAAAGTCAAGGCGGAGACCGATACGTCGGAGCCGTCCCCCCGAAGCCGAACGAAAAATGGAAACCCCGGGGTGGACGGGAAAACCCTCCCAAGAAGCGCGGCGGAGTTCTTGACATGCATCGATATTTTCAGTAGTGTCAGTGATTTAGTCTCAATTCCGTCATTTGGTCAATTTTCCGAGATTTCAACGTGTTAGTTTTCGGCCCGCCGGTTTGTTCGGCGAAACCGTCGCCGCCATCGACGATCCGCTTCGGGCGGGACGACGTCGGGCCGAAGCAAGGAGAATTCGCAGTGGCGTCCCAAACCGCCTTTCCGTCCGCCGCCTTTTGGCGGCAGAACGGAACCCCGCCCCAATTCGGGACGGACGCATTCATCGCCGCCCTTCGCCAGCTGGACCGCCCCATTTTTGTGATCGGCGGAAACGGAGAAACGGCCGTGGCCCAAAACGGAACCGCCCATCTGGGCGACCCGCCGCCGAGCGGGGCGGACCCGCTAGACCAACCTCTGCTGGGCTACGCGCCGCCCCTTCACCCCCGGGACATGGGGGACGCCGGATTCACCCGTGCCTTCGGACTTCGCTATCCCTACGTGGCCGGCGCCATGGCCAACGGCATCACATCGGTGGAAATGGTGGTGGCCATGGGCCGGGCCGGGATGATCGGCTTTTTCGGCGCCGCCGGCATGGCTCCGGCGGACGTGGAAGCGGCGGTGGACCGGATGCAATCGCAACTGGGCGACCGGCCCTTCGGCAGCAATCTGATCCACAGCCCCAACGATCCCGACCTGGAAAACGCCATCGTCGATCTCTACCTGCGCAAAGGCGTGAGGCTGGTGAGCGCGTCGGCCTATCTGGCCCTCACCGAGCCGCTGGTCCGCTACCGGCTGGCCGGGATTCATCGGGGCGCGGACGGCCGGGTGGTCTGCCCCAATCGGGTGGTGGCCAAGGTGTCTCGGGTGGAAGTGGCGGAACGATTCTTTTCGCCGCCGCCCGAAAAAATTCTCAAGAAATTGCTCGAAGCCGGGAAGATCCCCCCGGAAGCCGCCGAGCTGTCCCGGGAAATTCCCGTGGCCGAGGCGCTGACCGCCGAGGCCGACTCCGGCGGCCACACCGACAACCGGCCCGCTCTGGCGTTGCTGCCCACCATGATCGCCCTGCGCGACCGGATGCGCCGAAAGCACGGCTTTTCCCATCCGTTGCCGGTTGGCCTGGGCGGCGGGATCGCCACCCCGGAATCGGCCGCCGCCGCCTTTGCCATGGGGGCCGCCTACCTGGTGACCGGCTCGGTGAACCAGGCGTGCGTGGAGGCGGGCACCTCTCCCCGGGTGCGGGAGATGCTGGCCGAGGCGGGCCAGGCCGACGTGACCATGGCCCCGGCCGCCGACATGTTCGAGATGGGCGTCAAAGTGCAGGTGCTCAAGCGCGGCACCATGTTCGCGCCCCGGGCGGGCAAGCTCTACGACCTTTACAGCCGCCATTCCCGCTGGGAGGAGATTCCCGAGGATCAGCGGGCTCTCCTGGAAAAGAATTTTTTCCGGACCCGTTTCGAAGACGCCTGGGAGCAGACCCGCGCCTTTTTCGAACAACGGGACCCCCGGCAGAACGCGCGGGCCGAAACCGACCTCAAACACCGCATGGCGCTGGTTTTCCGCTCCTACCTCGGCCAGTCCTCCCGCTGGGCCGTCTCCGGCAACCCGGAGCGGGCCATGGACTACCAGGTCTGGTGCGGCCCGGCCATGGGGGCCTTCAACGAATGGGTCAAGGGCACCTTTTTGGAGCGGCCCGAAGAACGGCGGACCGTGACCGTGGCGCGGAACCTGCTGGTGGGCGCCTCGGTGGTGACTCGCGCCGGATGGCTTCGCCAGCAAGGGGTGAGCCTCCCGCCCGGCGCGTCCGCCTTCGCCCCGCTGCCAGACGCCTCCCTTGCCGAAATCTTGGGAGAAGCCCGGTGACCCGGGTCCGCTTTCGCCCTTCGGGTCCGCTCGCCTTTGAGCCCCAATGCCCCCTGGACAAAAGGAGCGACGCCATGGCCGACGAGGAAAAGTTTTACCGAAAATTCCGAAAACGGATTCTGGCCTGGGCCGAAACCGAGGAAGGCCGCAACCATAAATGGGCCGAAATCCTCATGGCCGGGCCGGATTTGTTTTATCTGCTCTGGTGTTTGACGCTGGATTCGGACGTGCCGCCGGCCCACAAGCTGAAGCTGATTGGCGCGCTCGCCTATTTCATCTCCCCCATCGACCTGCTGCCGGAAGCCTTTCTCGGCCCCATCGGCTACCTGGACGACATTGCCCTGGCCGCCTACGTGCTCAACGAATTGGTGAACCAGAGCGACCCGGAGCTGATCCGCCGCCACTGGGCGGGGGACGGCGACGCCCTGGATCTGATTCGTAAAATCTTGGGCGCGGCCGACCAGATGGTGGGCGGCGGCCTGTGGGACCGGATCAAAAAACATCTGTAATCCCGAACCGATTCGCCCCTTCGTTTGCTTAATCAACCCCAACCGTTACGGGAATCTTTGCGATTGAAACCGGATACGCCTTCCACGCCGCCCGTGGCCATCATCGGCATGGGCTGTTTTTTTCCCAAAGCCGCCGGCCCCAAGGAATTCTGGCGTCTGCTGTCCCGCGGACAGGACGCCATCATCGACGCGCCGCCGGAAACCCACTGGCAGCCCGCCGATTACCTGGACGAAAATCCCAAAACGCCGGACCATTTGTACACCACCCGCGGCGGGTACCTCTCCAAAATTGACTTTGATCCCACGGAATTCGGCATTCCGCCCATGACCCTGGAGGCCACCGACACCTCCCAGCTTCTGGGTCTCGTGGCCGCCAAAGCCGCCCTGGCCGACGCGGGGTACGGGGAAGAGCGGGAATGGAACCGGGACCGGACCAGCGTCATCCTGGGCGTCACCGGAACCCAGGAATTGGTGATTCCCTTGGGGGCCCGGCTGGGCCACCCCATCTGGCGGCGGGCGTTGAAAGAGGCGGGCGTTCCGTCGGACCAGGCCGAGGACGTGGTCCGACGCATTTCCGAGGGCTACGTGCCGTGGCAGGAGGCGTCGTTTCCCGGTCTGTTGGGGAACGTGGTGGCCGGGCGGATTACCAACCGGCTCAATCTGGGCGGCACCAATTGCGCGGTGGACGCGGCCTGCGCCAGCTCCATGGGCGCCATGCACCTGGCGCTCATGGAACTCTACGCCGGCCGCAACGACATGGTGGTCGCCGGCGGGGTGGACACCCTCAACGACATCTTCATGCACATGTGCTTCACCGCCACGCCGATTTTGTCCCCCACCGGCGACGTCAGGCCCTTCTCCCGAAACGCCGACGGCACGTTGCTGGGGGAGGGCGTGGGCATCGTGATCCTGAAACGGCTGGAAGCGGCCGAGCGGGACGGCGACCGGATTTACGCGGTCATCCGCGCCCTGGGCAGCGGCAGCGACGGCCGCTCCAACAGCATTTACGCCCCCCGGGCGGAAGGCCAGGCCAAGGCCCTCGCCGCCGCCTACGCGGCCGCCGGAATTCCCCCGCAATCGGTGGGGCTGGTGGAGGCCCACGGCACCGGCACCCGGGTGGGCGACCGGGTGGAATTCACCGCGCTCAAATCGGTCTTTGGAGAAGAAACGGAAAACCGGATCGCGGTGGGCACGGTCAAGTCGATGATCGGCCACGCCAAGGCCGCCGCCGGGGCCGCCGGGCTCATCAAGGCGGCGCTGTCCCTTTATCATAAGGTGTTGCCGCCCAGCCTGAAAATCGGCGAACCCGATCCGGAGCTGGAGCTGGATCGGGGGCCGCTCTACCTGAACACGGAGGTCCGTCCCTGGGTTTCCGGGGGCAATGGGCCCCGCCGGGCCGGGGTCAGCTCCTTTGGCTTTGGGGGCAGCAATTTCCACATGGTGCTGGAAGAGCACGAGCGGAAAAAATCCGAGGTCTCCTGGGACGGCGCGGTGGAGATTCTGGCCCTTTCCGGCGCGGACCGTGCGGAAGTGGGCGCGGAACTGGAAACCCTTCGCGCGGAACTGACCGGGGCGGACGACCGGGCGATCCACCGGATCGCCGCCGCTCGCCGGGAAGCGTTTTCTCCGGAAACCGCCTGCCGCCTGCTCATCGCGCTGGAAAAAGAACTGGATCAATTCACCGGGGTGGCCGAGACGCTCCAGGCCGCGGCGGACCGGTTGACCGGGGCCGTCCGGCGGCCCAACGGAACCGGCGGAATTTTTCTGGGCGAAGGCGACCGGCCCGGCGATCTGGGCTTCGTCTTTCCCGGGCAGGGAAGCCAGTATGTGAACATGGGCCGGGACCTGGTCTGCCGGTTTCCCGAAGCCATGGAGGCGCTGGAATGGGCCGGGCCGGACATTGCCAATGCCATCTTTCCCGAACCGGCCTGGTCGCCGGAAGGGGAGAAGGAGCAAGCCGACGCGTTGCGCCGCACCGATCGAGCCCAGCCGGCCATCGGCGCCATCAGTCTGGCCATGACCCGCATTCTGGAGCGCTTTGGCGTTCGGCCCGGGGCGGCGGCCGGCCACAGTTTCGGCGAGCTGTGCGCTCTTTTCGCCGCCGGCTGGATCGACGCGCCCACCTTGCTGCGGCTGGCGCTGGCCCGAGGACGTTTGATGGCCGAGGCCGGCGGCCCCGACGCCGGTTCCATGCTGGCCGTCCGGGGGCCGCTGGACGAAGTGGCCCAGTGGCTCGAAGCCCAGGGACTGGACCTGGTTCTGGCCAATCGCAACAGCCCCGAACAGGGCGTTCTCTCCGGCCCCACCGAGGAAATCGACCGTGCCGATGCGCTGCTGCGGGAGACAAACTGGAAAGCCCAGCGATTGCCGGTGTCGGCGGCCTTTCACAGCCGCTTGATGGCCGGCGCGACGGCGCCTTTCGCGGAAACGCTGTCCCAAGCGGAGATTACACCGACGGAAACGCCGGTCTACAGCAACGTGACCGGCGAGACGTACGCGCCCGACGCGGCCGAGGTGCGGCGCTTGCTGGCCGAACAGCTCGTCTCGCCGGTGGAGTTCGTGCGGGAAATCACCGCGCTCTTCCAGGCCGGGGTCCGGACTTTCGTGGAGATCGGTCCCAAAACGGTGTTGAGCGGTCTGATCCGCGCCATCCTTAAAGGTTCACCGGTTCAGGTGCTTTCCGCAGACGGCTCCGGCGGCAAGGGCTTTGGCATGACCGATCTGGCCCGGCTGCTGTGCGGATTGGCCGCCTTGGGCTATCCGGTCCGGCTGGACCAATGGGAACAGCCGGAACCGGAACGCCGGACGCCCCGTATGCGGATACCGCTCAACGGCGCGAATTACCGGTCTCCCAAAAAAGGAACGAAGACGAAGCCGCCCGCCAAACCGCCGGGCGGCCCATCGGGCGGCGGGCTTTCCCCGGGTGAAACCTCCTCCGGGACGAAGGCCGTTCCCGCTCCCGCCGCGGCGGCGGAAGCCCGCCCGCCGCAAGCCGCGACGCCGGTTTCCCAAGCGGGTGGCGGAGTCGCCGGCGTCGCCGCCGCTTGGCCGAGTTCCCCGGCGCCATCCCTGCCAGTTTCCCCAACAAAGCCAATGCCGGCCGGTCAACGGCTACCCGAGGTTGCCGGCCCGAAGGGCCAATCCAGACCGCCGGTTTCGCGGCCGAAATCCGAAGCGGGCATTCGGGTTCAGTCTTCCCTGAACGCCTCCAAGGCCGCCGGCGGAAACGGCGGCCGGCGGCACGGCGCGCCGGAAACGGCGCCGCATTCTCCCGCGCAAACGGAAAAATCGTTGGGGGCCGGCGCTCCACGTCCGCACGCCGCGAGCAAGCCCGCGCCGAAAACCGATTCGACAATGGCGAAAGTTCCCGGGCGTCCGAGGACGGCTTCGCCTTTCCGGCCGTCCGACGCCCGCAGAGCGAAATCCGCTCCCAAACCGGCGAATCCCGCCGCCGCCACCGGCGCTCCCGCCGGACGTCCCTCGTCCCCGTCAGGGGTTGGGCGCCCCACTTCCCCGGCACCGGCCACCGATTCGTCTCGACGCCAACCACCGAACCGCGCCCCCAAAAAACCGGCCGCGGCTTCGGTCCAACCCTTCGTGGAACCCAATATGACCGAAAACCAGAACCAGCGACCGGAATCCGCATCCGACCGACGTTCCGACGATCTTTTGGCAGACGCCTTCGCGGCGGTGCGGGAAGGTCTCCGCTCCATGCAGATCCTTCAGGCCCGAACCGCCGAAACCCACTCCCGTTTTCTGGAAACCCAGGCCGAGGCCAACCGGATCCTCCGGGAGATGATGGCCGGCACGCAACGATTGGCGGAAGCCAGTTTCGGCTTGGGGCGGACGGAGCCGAGGACGGAGACGGTCCAGCGTCCGGAAAAGCCGGCCAGTCCGCCGGAAACGGCGACGCCGCAGCGTTCGGAACCGGCTACGGCAACAAAAGACGCCGTGTCCACCCAAGCGAGACCAGCGGCAACTCCAACCACCGCGAATCCGCCAACCGGGATTTCTTCGACGCCTGCGGCCCAACCACCAGTCGCTTCACCAGCTTACGGAACGAGGACGCCGGAACCGTCCGCTCCGCGGGCTGGACATTCCGCGCCATCCAAACCGGCGACGACCGGTCCGGCAGCAATGGCCCCCGCTGCGGAAATGCCTTCGGCCCCAGAAGCGGAACCGGCGTCCCCGCCTGCCGCGCAGACTTCCCAAGGGTTTTCATCGGAGGCAACTGCTCCGCAGGCCTCACCCGCCGCGGCGAAACCAGCCACCGCACCAGCCCAGCCAGCCGCTCCCAAAGCGCCTCCCGCTCCGGAGAAAACGGAATCCGCCGAACCGTCTTCCGCCGGACCGGACCGCCAAAAATTGGCCGGAATTCTGGTGGAAGTGGTGAGCGAGCAGACCGGATATCCGCAGGAGATGTTGTCGCTGGAAATGGAAATCGAGGCGGATTTGGGCATCGATTCCATCAAGCGGGTGGAAATTTTAAGCGCCTTCGAGGAAAAAATGCCGGGGCTTCCACCGGTTTCCCCGGAAATCATGGGCGCCCTGAAAACGCTGGACCAGATTCTGGACCATCTGCTGGAAGCGGCGGGGTCCGTTCCCATGGCAACGGCCCGGTCCGACAATGAAGCAACCCAAAGCGTCCAACCGGAACCGGCGTCCGTTCCGCAAACGGACAACGCGATCTCGCCGGAACCAGCCCATGCCGAAGCGCCAACCTCCCCCGCCCAAGATACGGCCCCGACCAATCCGGAACCGACGGCCTACGCGCCAAGCGAGGCGGCGGATCGCGCCGGGGAGCGGGACCGGGTGGTGGCCGCGCTGGTGGAAGTGGTGAGCGAGCAGACCGGATATCCGAATGAAATGCTCTCCCTGGAAATGGAAATCGAGGCCGACCTGGGCATCGATTCCATCAAGCGGGTGGAAATTTTAAGCGCCTTCGAAGAAAAAATGCCGGGCCTGCCGCCCGTGTCTCCGGAAATCATGGGCACGTTGAAAACCCTGGACCAGATCGTGGATCACCTCATGTCCGCCATGGGACCGGGGGAAGGGCGGGGCGCGGCAACTCCGACAGGGACGGCGACCGCTACCCATCCGCAGGCGGAATCCCCTGCTGCCGAATCTCCCGCTCCCGCCGAGCCAGTTTCCGCCGCGCCGTTGGGGTGCGACATGGACGCCGCCGCCCGGGAGGAAGTCGCCTCCATCTTGGTGGACGTGGTGGCCGAGCAGACCGGCTATCCCGAGGAGATGCTTTCCCTCGACATGGAAATCGAGGCCGATTTGGGCATCGATTCCATCAAGCGGGTGGAAATTTTAAGCGCCTTCGAAGAAAAAATGCCGGGCCTTCCGCCCGTTTCGCCGGAGATCATGGGCACGCTGAAAACGCTGGAGCAGATCGTGGGCCATCTCTGCAACGCGGGACCGGGGCGGGCTCCGGAACCGGAAACGCCCGAGCGGGCGGCACATTCCCAGGGATTTCGCGGCGGCGTTTCCGCTCCTCCGGGTCCGGAGGGGCTAAAAAAAAAAGTGGTTACGCGCCGAGCCTGGGGGGATGACGGTCGGCGTCCCGTAACCGTTCCGGCCGATCGCCCGGTCTTCATCACGGCCGATTCCGCCGGGGCCGCCGAGGCGCTGGGAAACGCACTCGGCGCCATGAACATGCGACCGGTGGTCGCTTCGCCTGCGGAACTATTGAATCGAGGCGACCTTCCATCGGCCGGGGGCCTGATCCTGCTGGCCGACGCCTGGAACGCCGACGACGGCCGGATGGTCATGGAAGCCTTCGAGCTGGCCCGGCGAGCGGGGGCCGGACTCCAGTCGGCCGCCCGGGCGGGAGGCGCCATCTTCGGGACCGTGACCCGGCTGGACGGCGGGTTCGGATTTGCCGGTGGGGAGATTGCCGCGCCGTATCCGGGCGCGCTCCCGGGGCTGGCCAAAACGGCCTCGGTGGAATGGGACGGGGTTTGCTGCCGCGCCGTGGACCTTTCCCCGGAATTGGACCCGAACGCGGCCGCCGGGGAGCTGGCGCGGATCATCGCCCGGCCCGGCCCCGTGGAAATCGGGCTGGACGCCTACGGCCCCTGCCTTCTGGAACTCCGGGAAGCGGAATATCCCGCCGGAAGCATCCGGCTTGATCCCGGCGATCTGGTGGTGGTCACCGGCGGGGCGAAAGGCGTCACCGCCGCGGCGGTCCAAGGCTTGGCGGAAATGGTGCCCGCCTCCTTTCTCTTGCTGGGCCGATCTCCGGCGCCTGCTCCGGAACCGGAATGGCTCTCCGGCTTAACCGCCGAAGCCGAAATGAAGCGGGCCATCTTTTCCAACTGGACGGATGGAAAACCCAAACCCGCCGACGTGGAATCGGCCTATCGAGCCTATCGCGGCGCCCGCGAAATCCAAGAGACGCTGGAAAAACTCCGGGCCGCCGGGGCGAACGCCATCTACCGATCCGCGGACGTGCGCGATCCCGCCGGGGTCCGGGCCGCCGTCGGCGAAGCCCGCGACGCCTTCGGTCCGGTTCGGACGGTCATCCACGGCGCGGGCCGTCTTGCGGACCGGTTGATCGTGGAAAAAACGCCGGAGCAGTTCGCGGCGGTCTTCGACACCAAGGTGCGCGGCATGGAAGCCCTGCTGGCGGCGGTTTCGGACGATCCGCTCCGGTATCTGCTGATCTTTTCCTCCGTTGCGGCCCGCAGCGGCAACCGGGGCCAGGTGGATTACGCCATGGCCAACGAGGCGCTCAACAAAATGGCCCGGCGGGAAGCCCGGCAACGCCCGGACTGCCGCGTGATCTCCTTCAACTGGGGCCCGTGGGACGGCGGGATGGTCTCCCCGGCGCTGAAAAAGGAATTCATCCGGAAGGGCGTTGGACTGATTCCGGTGGCCGATGGCGTCCAGGCCATGCTGGCGGAAATGGCCGGAGAACCCGGCGGCGAAGTGGAAATGGTCATCGGCGCGGAGTTGGGGGCCGCGATGAAAACGGCCGCTCCGGAAACCGGAAAAACGGCCAAGCCGTATAACGGATTGCCCCTGGCCTTCAAGCGGGAGATCGATCCCCGCCGCCTTCCGGTGACCATCGCCCGCCAGGTGGACGGCGCGCCGACCATGCCCTTTTCCCTGATGGCGGAATGGCTGGGCCACGGCGCCCTGCACCAAAATCCCGGCTTTTTTCTCCACGGGCTGGACAATCTCCAGCTGGTCCGGGACGTCCGGCTGGACGGCCTCGCAAAAATAATTCGTTTGCTGGCCGGCAAGGCCCGCCGCAACGGCGAGGGCTTCGAGGCGGAGGTGGAGCTTCGGGACGGCGTGCCCCACGCGCCGGATGAAATCCATTCCTCGGCCCGGGCCGTATTGTCGGACCGGCCCCGTCACGAGCCGCCCGCTTTTCAATCGCGCATTCCGTTGGAGGGTTCGAGCTACCCACGGCCCACGGCCGAAGTTTACGACCGGATTCTCCGGATCGGAGAAGAGTTGCGGGGGATCCGGGAAATCCGCCACTGCACGCCGGACGGCGTGGTGGCCAAACTGGCCTCCGCCCCCGCCCCGGATCGCTGGATGGAAAACCCGCTTCGCAGCGGATGGATTGGCGATCCGTTGGTGCTGGACGCGGCCTTCCAGATGGCCGCCCTCTGGAGCGTGGAGCAAACCGGCCGCGAAGCCGCCCCCCGGTTCGGCGCGGCCTATCGCCAATACGTCGACCGCTTCCCCGAATCCGGGGTCACCGCCGTCTTCGAAATCGGCGAACGCGGAGATTCCGCGATTTCCGGCGACTTTGCCTTTCTGGACGATTCCGGCGCGGTGGTGGCGAGTTTGAGGGGGTTTGAGGCGGAGTTGGTGGGGTAGCGAAGGCTAATTTCGAGGAAAAATCGTAAATGGAGTCCGGCGGACGAGGGCCTCGTTCGCCGGTCTTTTTATCCAAGGAAGGATAAAATTGATTTTCCAAAACTTTTAATTTATGACCGATTACTGAATCAGTTTAAAACCCGCCAAGCCAAAGTGCCGATCGAATGTAAACACCTCTTTGAGTCCCACCCGGTTCATGATTGCAAATGAAAGGCAATCGGTAAAACTGACTTTTTGGTCCGCAAATTTTCGAAAATAATCGATGGCTTTCACCTCATCCCGCCTTGAACTCCTTTCAATCCGCATACCTTCCGAATCATAAATTCCCTGCATTTTCGTCGCCGAAAATTCGTATGTCGTTTTTCGAGCCAACAGCGTGGCCAATTCATCCAGAACATGATTCGTGGTCCAAATTGCGCTTTATCCGCATTCAAACGGTCCCAAATTTGCCGAGATTCCTGGTGATATTGGTCGCGTATGAAAAAGAGAGCGAAATACGCTCCAGTGTCCACAAAGCACCTAACGGCCATGAATGCTTTCCTCATCA
>JBKHDD010000106.1:0-17067 GCA_046541515.1 Desulfococcaceae bacterium | reverse complement strand
GGGCGCCCCTGCGCAGAATTTGCACGGAATCATGATTGCGGGGCCCCTGCGTTGGATCAACGGCAAACCGCGGTCCCTTGCGGGCGCTTTCGTCGAGTCCCCGCGGATTTCCCATGGATGATCGACCTGGCTGCGAGGCGCCGCCTCCCGGAAGGGCATTCCCAGGCAGAGCCTTCGAACGAGAACAATATATTGAATTTATTTGATTTTAAAATTAAACTCTCGGCGCCTTCGCCACATTCTCGAATAAAAACAAAACCTTTACATTTACTAAACATTAACATTGACATTACCGCCAAAACCCCCTACCCTATCCACCATGCAAACCGACCTGACGCCCAAACAACAACAGCTTCTGGATTACCTGCGCCGGGCCCTGATGGACTCCGGGCGGGTCCCCAGCCTTCGCGAAATCGCCGCCGACCTGGGCGTGAGCCATTCCGCCGTGGGTCAGCTTTTCAAATCGCTGGAAAGCAAGGGGCTCGTCCGGCGGGAGGGGAAGTACAGCCGCACGGTGCATCTGCTGAACCCGGCCGGCGAGGCGCTGGCCCAGCACCGATGGCGGGAGCTGCCCATCGTGGGCCGGGTCGCCGCCGGCGTGCCCATGTACGCCCAGCAGGAGTGGGACGGCACGGTGGTGGTGGACGCCAAGGTCTACACCGGCCGGAACCTCTTCGCGTTGCGGGTCCGGGGCGAGTCCATGCGGGACGCGGGCATTCTGGACGGCGACCTGGCCATCTGCCGGCCCCGCCAGTACGCCCGGAACGGCGAGATCGTGGTGGCGCTCATCGGCGAGGAGGAGGCGACGGTAAAGCGTTTCTTTCTGCGGGAAGACGCCATCGAACTGCGCCCGGAAAATCCCCGGTTCCAGACGATTCGCTACGATTTCGACGAGGTGCTGGTGCAGGGAAAGGTGGTGGGCGTGATCCGGGAACCCCGCGGCATCGCCCACCGCGCCGACTGACGCCGGATCGACGAGATGATTCCCGGCTTCCCGGCAAGGATGAATTCCGCGCGCCCTTCTCCGCCGAGCGAACCAGGCCGAAAATGGGACGGCGAAGCCGCGTCTTTCCCGTCTTCGATGCGCCGGATTCATCGCACCCCCACGAACCGACGCCGATAAAAAGGACGAACGCCATGGTACGGGTGGGCACCCGGGGATATTCCGGTCCGGAATGGGCCGCGGAAGGCGTCTTCTCGTCGGAGACGCCGGCGGGACGGACCCTGGCCCCCTACGCCCGCCGCTTTCCGGCGGTGGAGCTGGACTTCGCCGCCTTCCAGATGCCCCGGGCCGAGGCCATGGCCCGGACCCTGCGGCAGGTTCCGCCCGGCTTCCGGTTCGCCGTGCCCCTCAACCGGCGGCTCACCCACGAGGTGGACCCGGCCCGCTGGCGGGAGCACGCCGCCCAGTTCCGGGAGGGGATCGACCCCCTGGCCGACGCCGAGCGGCTGGGCGCGGTGCTGGTCCGGCTTCCCTTTCGCTTTCACCGGGAGACGGAAAACCGCCGCTATCTGGCCGCCCTGCTGGACGCCCTCTCCGGCCTGCCCCTGGCCGTGGAATTCCGCCACCGCTCCTGGGACCGCGACCGGGTGATCTCCGGGCTGAAGCGGCGGAACGTGGCCCTGGTGGCCGCCGATCTGCCCGCCCTGCCGGAGGCCTTTCCGCCCCGCGCCGCCGTCACCTCCCGGAACCGCTTCTACGTGCGGCTCCACGGCCGCAATCCCGATGGCTGGGCCGGCGGCGACCGCCAGCGACGGGCCGCCTACGTCTACGCCGACGCGGAGCTGGACGCCTGGGCCGAACGAATTCGCCGCATGGCCGATCTGGCCGCCGAGGGCTTCGTCTTTTTCACCAACCACGTCCGGGGCGGGGCCGTCCGGGACGCCCGCCGCATGGCCGCCCGGCTGAACGGCCTCGCCCCATCGGAGGCGCCATGGACCGGACCATTATCCACCTGAACGTCGCCGACTTCGCCGCGGCGGTGGAACGGCGGCTGGATTCCGCCCTTCGGGACCGGCCCGTGGTCATCGCGCCGCCGGCCGGGACACGCTCCCCCGTCTTCGACATGAGCGAGGAGGCCTTCCGGGAGGGCGTCCGCAAGGGCATGTCCCTGGCCGAGGCGCTGCGCCGCTGTCCGGCCGCCCGCCATCTGCCGCCCCGGTTCGAGCGGTACGAGCGGGCCATGGCCGCCCTGCTCAAGGAGGCCGATCCCTGGTCGCCCCGGGTGGAGGCCGGCCCGGCCGACGGCCATCTGTTTCTGGACATGACCGGTTCCTCCCGGCTGTTCGGGCCGCCGGTGGACGTGGCCTGGCGGCTGCGCAAGTCGCTGCGGGAAATTCTGGGCGTTCCGCCGGCCTGGTCCGCGGCGCCCAACCGGCTCACCGCCAAGGTGGCCACCCGGCTGGCCAAGCCGTCCGGGGAATACGTGGTGGGCGCGGGCGAGGAGGCCGAGGCGCTGGCCCCGGTTCCCCTGCCCCTGATCCCCGGCATCGAGGCGGCGGAACGGACCACCTTGGCCGATCTCAACCTGCGCCGGGCCGGGGAGGTGGCCGCGTTGGAACCGTCGGCGCTGGCCGTGGTGCTGGGCCGCCGGGCCCGCTTCGTCCACGAGGCGGTCCGGGGCGTGGACCCGTCCCCGGTGCAATCGGCCAAAGACGTGCCGCCCCGCATCCGCCGGGAACATCTCTTCGGCCGGGACACCGCCGATCCCGCGCGGCTGCGGGCCGGTCTCTGGCAAATTTGCGAGGCGGCGGGAACGGCGCTGCGAAAGTCCCGGATGGCCGCGGGGAAAGCCACGGTAACGGCGGAGTTCACCGACGGCGGGAGAACCGTGCGCCAACGCCGAATCTTCCCCGCCACCGCCGACGACCAGCGCATCTTCGACGCGGCGGAAACCGGCCTCCGCCCCGCCTGGGGCCGCCGGGTCCGCGTGCGCCGACTCGCCCTGATCTGCGACCGGTTGGTCTTCCCGCCCGTCCAGCTCGACCTCTTCCCCGACGAATCCGCGGAATCCGCCCGCCGCGCCGCCCTGCTCCACGCCTTGGACGAAATCCGGGGCCGATTTGGCCCGGCGGCCGCGCGGATCGGGCGGGGGTTGGCGGCGTAAACGCCCGTTATCCAATCCCCGCCATTTCCCGTCCGCTTATGGGGTATTGGCCCCATCCCGCACCGCCCTATCGCCTGCTACCGTTTCGGTTCAAGCCCGTGCGCGGGTCCGAAAAACATTTTTCAGTCGATCATTCCCGGTCGGATCCGGCCGGAGAAAGGATATTTCCATGACCGCCCTCGCCCTTCCCTTTTCGGAACTCGGATCGGACGACGTCGCCCGGGTGGGCGGCAAAAACGCCTCCCTCGGCGAGATGATTCAAACCCTCCACGCCCGGGGCATTCGCGTCCCGGACGGCTTCGCCACCACGGCGGACGCCTACCGCCGCTTTTTGGACCACAACGGCCTGACCGAAAAAATCCGGGATCGCATCGAAAAAATGAACCGGGGAGAACTCTCCCTGGAAAAGACCGGCCGCTCCATCCGGGCCATGTTCGCCCAGGCGGAATTTCCCGAACCCGCGGCCCAGGCCATCCGCCGGCACTACGGCGAGCTGTGCGAATCGGTCGGCGTGGAAGAGGCGGACGTGGCGGTCCGCAGCAGCGCCACCGCCGAGGACCTGCCCGACGCCAGCTTCGCGGGCCAGCAGGAAACCTACCTCAACGTCTCCGGCGCGGAAGCGTTGCTGGACGCCGCCCGAAAATGCTACGCCTCCCTCTTCACCGACCGGGCCATCGCCTACCGGCGGGAAAAGGGCTTCGACCATCTCAAGGTCGCCCTCTCGGTGGGCGTGCAGAAAATGGTCCGGGCGGACAAGGGCGGCTCCGGGGTCATGTTCTCCCTGGACACCGACACCGGCTTCCCCGACCTGGTGCTCGTCAACGCCGCCTGGGGGCTGGGCGAAAACGTGGTGCAGGGCACGGTGACGCCGGACGAGTACCGGGTCTTCAAACCGTTGCTGAACCGGACCGATCTGGTTCCCATTCTGGAAAAGACGTGCGGGGAGAAAGAAAAAAAGATGGTCTACGCCGCCGGGGGCAACCGAACGACCAAAAACCTCCAAACCCCCAAGGCCGAGCGGCGAAAGATGGTTCTGAGCGACGCGGAAATCCTCCAGCTCGCCCGCTGGGCCAAGGAGATCGAGGACCATTACGAAAGGCCCATGGACATGGAATGGGCCAAGGACGGCGAAACCGGCGAGCTGCACATCGTGCAGGCTCGGCCGGAAACGGTGCAGTCCCGCAAGGGCCGGGGCAAGCTCCGTCACTACCGGCTCAAGGAAGAGGGCGAGACGCTCACCGAGGGGCTGAGCATCGGAGACGCCATCGCCGCCGGAAAGGTGTCGCTGATCCGAAGCGCCGACGACATCGACCGTTTCGAGCCGGGCGCGCTGCTGGTCACCGAAATGACCGATCCCGACTGGGTGCCGATCATGAAACAGGCCGCCGGCATCGTCACCGACCAGGGCGGCCGCACCTGCCACGCCGCCATCGTCAGCCGGGAGCTGGGGATTCCGGCGGTGGTGGGCACGGGGGACGCCACGGAAATCTTGGAGAACGGCGATTCGGCCACCCTCTCCTGCGCCGGGGGCGAACGAGGGATCGTCTACCGGGGGGAGTTGGCCTACGAATCCGAGGAGCTGGATCTGTCCGACCTGCCCGAAACCAAGACCGAGATCATGATGAACATGGCCAGCCCGGCCGCCGCGTTCCGCTGGTGGCGGCTGCCCTGCCATGGCGTCGGCCTGGCCCGGATGGAATTCATCATCAACAACATCATCCGGATTCACCCCATGGCTCTGGTCCACTACGATTCCCTGGAGGACAAGGAAGTCCGGAAAACCGTCCGGGAGCTGACCCGGGGCTACGACGACAAAACCGACTACTTCGTGGACCATCTGGCCCGGGGCGTGGCCACCATCGCGGCGGCCCAGTATCCGGACCCGGTCATCGTCCGCATGAGCGATTTCAAGACCAACGAATACGCCGACCTGATCGGCGGAAGCGGCTTCGAACCGACGGAAAGCAACCCCATGCTCGGCTGGCGGGGCGCGTCCCGCTACTACGACGATCGCTACCGGGCCGGCTTCGCCCTGGAATGCCGCGCCATCCGAAAAGCCCGGGAAACCATCGGGCTGGACAACATCGTGATCATGATCCCTTTTTGCCGCACGCCGGAGGAAGGGGACCGGGTGCTGGAGACGCTGGCGGAAAACGGACTGGTCCGGGGCAAGGACGGGCTGGAGGTGTACGTGATGTGCGAAATTCCGTCCAACGTGCTGCTGGCCGCCGAGTTCGCCGAGCGGTTCGACGGCTTCTCCATCGGCAGCAACGACCTGACCCAGCTCATCCTGGGCGTGGACCGGGACTCCACCGCCCTCTCCCACCTGTTCGACGAACAAAACGCCGCCGTCAAACAGGCGGTCGCGGAGCTGATCCGGGTGGCCCACGAAAAGGACCGGAAGATCGGCATCTGCGGCCAGGCCCCCAGCGACTACCCCGACTTCGCCGCCTTTCTGGTGGAGCGGGGCATCGACTCCCTGTCGCTTTCGCCCGATTCGGTGCTGAATGTATTGAAACGAGTCGCCACGGTGGAACGGGCGATGGCGCAGTAAGGAGCGCCGCGCACCCCAAAGGAATCGCGCCATGGATCACGTCAACTATCCGTTCCTGATTCTTCTCACCGGCGGACTGATGGTGCTCACGGTGCTGCTGCGGGCGGCGCTGGACCGCACCCCGGTTCCGCCGTTGGTCGGCTTTCTGCTGATCGGGCTTTTTCTCCGGTGGCTGGACGAACGAACGGGACTTTCCCACCCGGGAACCGAGGAGGTGTTGGGATTTCTGGGGAAAATCGGCGTCATCCTGTTGCTGTTCAAAATCGGGCTGGAAAGCGATTTGCAAGGGCTGATGTCCCAACTCCGGCGGGCCAGCATGGTCTGGTGCTGCAACGTTCTGGCCAGCGGTCTGCTGGGCTTCGCGGCGGCGTTCCGGCTGCTGAATCTCGCCATGATCCCCAGCCTGGTGGTCGCCACCGCCATGACGGCCACCAGCGTGGGCATCTCCATCGCGGTGTGGGAACGGGCCGAGGCGGCCCAGTCCGAAAACGGAGAATTTCTCATCGACGTGGCGGAGCTGGACGACATCTCTGCCGTGGTGCTCATGGCTTTGCTGTTCGCGCTGCTGCCCCAATTGCGGGAAGCCGGGCTGGAGTCCGGGATGATGAGCGGCGACCTTCTGGCCACCGTTGGAAAAACCGCCGGCCTGTTTTTTCTGAGAATCGTGGCTTTCGGCATGTTGTGCTATCTGTTTTCCCGCTACGTGGAACGCCACGTCACCGAGTGGATTCAGTCGGTGACCACCCGGCCCACCCTGATGATCCTGGTGATCAGCATTGGATTGATATTCGCGGCCGCGGCCGGCCTGCTGAAATTCTCCCTGGCCATCGGCGCCTTTTTCGCCGGACTGGTTTTCAGCCGAGATCCCCGCTGCGTCAAGGAGGAGGCGGCCATCCTCCCGCTGTACGAGATGTTTACGCCCTTTTTCTTCATTGGCATCGGGCTGGAGCTTGAGCCGGCCGCGCTGGGCGACGCGCTCTGGCTGGGCGGGGCGCTGACCGCCGTCGCCATCGGGACCAAGCTGCTGGCCAACGTGGTTCCGGTCTATTTCATCCGGGGATTCCAGGGAGCGACCCTCATCGGAATCAGCATGGTCCCCCGGGCGGAAATCACCATGATCATCATGCAAAAAGGCGCGGCCTTGGGAGACTGGGCGGCGCCGCCTTCGGTGTTCGCCGCCATGGTCCTGGTCTGCGCCGTCACCTGCCTGGCCGCGCCGGTGGCGGTCCAGTCCCTCCTGCGGCGCTGGCCCCAGGGCGGGCAGGCCGCGAAGGAGTAAGTTTTCTTTTTTTGACGAAAGTTCCAAAATGAATTACAGTTAAAAACACGCCGGGATAAAGGTTTTCCCGTATGTTCGGGACCTCCGGTTTTTGCGAGATTGAATCTGGCGAAAGCTGGAACTTTCCGTAACCCGGCTTTTTTCCCAACCGAAAAGGAGACCTGGACGAAAGGAGTGCATGATGGCCGAAAAACTGTTCGTCGAAAAAATGCCGACCATCCCCGTGGGCGCAATCTTTCTGGTATTGGGCCTGTTGTTTGTCATCCTCAATTTTACCGTGTTGCCCATCTTTGGAATTTTGCTGGGCATCGTCTTTTTTCTGATCGGCGGTTTCATCCTGAAAAAGTATCATGAAACCGCCGGCGGGGGGACCCAACAGCAAAGCGGGTAAGTTGCCGAATCGGAAATGATTTCCGATTCGGCCGTCGCTGAAAAATTCATCCCGCCACCCTGTGGCCGGGGTGTTTCCGCCCACCCGATTCCTGGATGTTCCCCAAACACCCTTCCCTGGTCCGGGAATCGGGCAATCCCGCGATCTCCGCGATCGCGGGTTTTTTATTTCTTCGGGTTCTCCCGTTCGCGCTTCGGACAAGCCCTCCCTTCCCCCAGGCAAATTTTGCCGCCGATTTTCCATTCCCCCGCCTCTCCGCGTCAGATGCTTACAGAAAATTCCACTCGGAATGTCCAACGCCGTTCGGCGATCCCCCCATGGCCCGCGATCTTCTTCCCGACATGTCGTCAATTTTCGAAACCATCGGAATCCACTGGCGCCGATGCTCAAAAAAAGGTAAACGTCTGGCGAAAACGGCATTTGAGCAAGAAATTTTTCCAAGCTTATTGCGCGACGGAAGGGAGACGGGAAAACATGAAACTCGGATCGGTCAACCAACGAATTTTTCTTTGCTTTTCGGTTTTGCTTTTGCTTTACGTCGGACTGGGCGCCATTTCCATCATCTTCGCCAACATGAGCAGGAACATAGCGGCGGAGGAAAATGGCGAGGGCCTCAGAGCGTTGCAAAAGGAAAAAATCAAAGAAATCGTCGGTGCAACCGCAACGCTCCTCGGCCAGGAACTTCGGGAAATCCCCGACCGGGAGGCCCGCCGGAAACGGATTCCCGGGCTGATAAACCCTGTCCGATATGGAGCGGATAATTCCGGGTATTTTTTCGTTTTCCAGGGAACGGTAAATGTGGCCCACGGGCTGGACCCGAATTGGCAGGGCAAGGATATGGGCGACATTCGAACCGAAGAGGGGTTGGCCGTCATCCAGGAATATCGAAAAGCCGCCGAAGGCGGGGGCGGCTTTCTTGAATATCCCTGGAACAAGCCCGGAGGCGGCGTGGCGCCCAAAATTGGATACGCGAAAAAGATCGCGGGAACCGATTTTTGGGTCGGAAGCGGCGTCTATATCGACGACATCCGCGAAAAAAATCTGGTCGTCTCGGATCGAATCAAAGATCGCCTCAATTCGATGCTCCGCTTTGTCCTGGGCGGCGCGGCCGCGGTCCTGGTCCTGTTGATCCTGCCGCTGATATTCTGGACCGGTCGATCCATCACCCGCCCCCTGCGGGCCGCCACCAATCGGTTGAACGGGGTGGCCGCCCAGCTTGCCGCGGCGGCCGGGGAAATCGCCACCAGCAGCCAGTCCCTTTCCTCCGGGGCCTCCCAGCAGGCCGCGGCGGTGGAGGAAACCTCCTCGGCGCTGGAGGAGCTTTCCGCCACCACCCGTCAAAACGCCGACCACGCCGCCAACGCCAACAACATCCGGGAGGAATCGGCCCGGTATATTGAAAAGGCCGACGAAGTCATCCGGGGGATGAGCGCCGCCATGTCCGACGTGGCCGCCGCCAGCCGGGAAACCCAGAAAATCGTGGGCACCATCGACGAAATCGCCTTTCAGACCAACCTGCTGGCCCTGAACGCGGCGGTGGAGGCGGCCCGGGCGGGCGAAGCGGGCGCCGGGTTCGCCGTGGTGGCCGACGAAGTGCGAAACCTGGCCATGCGGGCCGGAGAGGCGGCCCGAAACACCGCCGGCATGATCGAATCCACGGTCAAACAGATTCAAAACGGGGCCGAAATGGCGGAGCAGACCCGGGAGGCCTTCGGAACGGTGACCGATAGTTCCGGAAAAATTGGCGAACTGGTCTCCGAAATCGCCGCCGCCTCGCGGGAGCAGGCCCAGGGCATCGAGCAGATCAACCAGACGGTGTCGGACATGGAACGGGGCGTGCAGCAAAACGCCGCCAACGCCGAGGAAACCGCATCGGCGGCGGAACAGTTGAACTCCCAGGCCGTGGAGCTGGCCGACCTGGTGGCCGAGCTGAACGAGCTTTTGGGCATGAGCGAGGCGGGTCAGGTGGAATGGAACCCCGAAAAGGGAAACGTCTTTCCCGCCGCCCCGCCCTCCCGGACGGCGGAGACCGCCCCCTTATCCGCCCGAAAAAAATCCGGCGGCCGGGAAGTGACCCCGGAAGAGCGGATTCCCTTCGAGGACGACGATTTCGACGATTTTTAAAGAAACTCGTAAAGCCGCATGGAATCCCAAAAGCGCGCCAAGGGGCTGGATTTTGCGAGATCTGCGCGCCTTTCAGGGCATTTTTCGGAATGGGCCGGGAGATTTATCTCCCTGCGTCTCGGGGGCGTCTTGTTGCCGCCCCCATTTCTCGACCCATGGAAAACCCACCCCCCGTCTTTGCGCCAAATCCGACCTTTTCAACCGTCCTCGCCTACGATACATATTCCTGTCGAAGTTCCCCGAAACCGCCCAACCCACGCGCCGCCCCATCATTCTCCTTCTTTAAAAGGGGCAGGGGGATTTTTCCCATTTGAAGTCCAATTCCGCGTATTCCCGCCGAAAAACCGGCAAAAAGGATATCTCCATGAGACGCCGATTTTTGCTTCTCGTTCTCTGTCTGACCCTTTTCCCGGCCGGCTGCGCTCGGGTCTACCGGGACCGGGACTGGGTCTACGAGGGGATCGTCACCGTCGCCGAAACCCAGAACCTGACCGTCACCAGCGATCCGCCCGCCTTTCTCTGGGTGGACGGCGAGTTCACCGGGGAGACTCCCGTGCGGGTCGCGCTCTCCTACCCCCAAAGCGAGATCCGACTTTCCAAGCAGCAGTACCGGGAGTCGGGGGAGGAGCGGGAGGTGCTGGACCGGGAGCAGAACATCCGCCGCTTTTCCCAGGAAACCGGCCATCTGCTCCGGTTCCGGGCCGCCGGCCATCATGACCGGACCGTCCGGATCGCCATTCCGCGGGCCGAGCCGACGGTGGCGGTGACTCTTCGACCCCGCGCCGGGCTGGACGCCGCCCTGGACTGCCGGATCGTCGTCACCGCCCCGCCGGTGTTTTTTCCGCGCATCGACGAAATCATCCGGGAAAACGCCCTGGCCCCGGCCATTCGCCGGACGCCGGAATCCCCCACGCCGCTGGGGCCGGCCGATTTGGCCCGACAGACCCTGGCGTTTTCCGTCCCCGGCGCCGAGGCGCTGGACCGGATCACCGACGAGCTGTACGCCGACGCCCGCCGTCGCAACGTGGTCTTCAACGTCACCCGGGCGGAAACGTCGCTGGACCTGGCCGCCAATCCGGAGCGGGAATTCCGGGCGGTTTGGATCAGTTTTATCGACTGGCCCAACGGCGAAACCGACCCGGAAGACCAGCGCAGGGACCTGGTGGAAATGCTGGAAGCCTTTAAACGGCTCCATTTCAACGCCGTCTTTTTCCACGCCCGGATCGCCGGGGACACCTACTACGATTCGCCGCTGGAGCCCTGGTCCGACCTGCTCACCGGAAAGCCGGGCGGCGATCCCGGCTACGATCCGCTGGAATTCGTCATAGAAGAAGCGCATCGGCGCGGCATGGAACTGCACGCCTGGGTGAACCCGTTCCGGGTGCGGCGGCAGGCCACCTGCGGCGCGGCCGGGAGCCCGGAAACGGCCGATCACGTGGCCCGCCGCCATCCCGACTGGGTGCTCCAGTTCCGGCTGGGCGACGGACGCTGCTACCGGATGCTCGATCCCGGCCGGCCGGAGGTGCTGGAATACACAGAGAAGGTGGTGACCGATCTGGTGCGCCGTTACGACGTGGACGGCGTCCACTTCGACGACACCTTCTATCCCTATCCCCAAAGCGGCTTTCCCGGCGCCCGGGGGGAAGACGCCCACAGTTTTCAACGGCACGGCGGCGGCCAATCCCGAGGGGATTGGCGACGGGGAAACGTGGACCGGCTGGTGGAACGGATCAACGCCGCCATCAAATCGGTCCGGCCCCACGTTCGTTTCGGCATCAGCCCCTTCGGCATTTGGCGGGCGGGCGTGCCCCACGGCACAAAGGGCATGAGCGCCTACGACGCCATTTACACCGACGCCCTGGCCTGGCTGGAGGCCCGGACCATCGACTATCTGGCTCCGCAACTGTATTGGACCATCGGGGAGCAGCCGGACTATGAACGGCTGGTGGACTGGTGGGGCGAGGCGGTGGCGGAATCGGGGCGGCATTTGTATCCCGGCCAGATCATCTACTACGTGCGGCCGGGCCGGGGACGGGACGGCGGGGCCAAGCCGGAATCCCCCCGGGAGATTCTGCGGCAGGTGGTGCTGAATCGGGACCTTCGGAACCGAAACGTGCTGGGCAACGCGCTCTATCGGGCCCGGGGGGAATCCGGGGAAATTCTCGGGACCGAGGCCCTCCGGGAAATGCTGGAAAACCGGGTATACGCCACGCCCGCCCTGCCGCCGGCCATGCCCTGGCTGGAAACCCCCGAGCCTTCGGCGCCCAAGGGGTTGCGCCTGACGCGGGCGAAGGACGGGGACGCGACCCTGAGCTGGGATCCGGCGGGGGAGCCGGCCTGGCGATACGCGGTGTATTCGATCGCGGCGGAGGACGCGGTGGAAACCCAAGCCGCCGCGGAAGCGGCCCGGCTGATCGGCGTCACCGGCGAACCCCGTCTGCCGCTCCCGGCGGACGGCGCGGTCCGCCCCGGAGACATCCTGCTGGTCCGGGCGGTTTCCCGATCCAACGAAACCGGTCCGGCCAGCGCGGCGCTGCGGTGGGCGACACGCCAAGGGGCGGCCAAACCGGTCCCGGCGGAAACGACTCCCGAAAGGGAGACCGAAAAAAGCCCGAAAAGCGGGGTCGGGGAAGCGCCCACCGCCGGCGATCCGTCTTCAGAAACGGCCCCTTCGCCGGAACCCGCCCCGCCCCCGGCGCCCGTCTCCTCGGAGTAGAAGCGAGAGAATGGTTTGTTTCAACGCGTTCATCGGAAGATGGAAGATTCATCGCGCCCTCTCCCCCCGAGGACCGAACGCAGGCGGCGATCCGCGGAACGAATTTGCCGACCATTTCGGGCGACAGCCCCAGCTTCCCGAAGCGCCCGCCAACTCGGCGAGGCCGCCCAGGCCGCCGGCGGTGTTCCCGGCCATGGACAGCCCTTTTTCCAACGGCCCGCCTCCGCCGGAGCCCACGGCCGGCGCGGCGGAGAGCAGGGCGTCCATGTTCGGGACGGCCGATCGAAGCGCGCCGAAATCGTCCTCGGGCATATTTTGTCGGGCCTGCCGAAAGATGGCCCCCCGCGCCGCCCTGGGCCTGGGTTTCGGTTGCGCCCGGCTCGCCGGTCAGGAGAGCGGAAAGGTCCGCCCCTTCCGCGCCCGCCGCGGCTTTCTGGGCGGCGTTGACGTCGGTTTTCCCCCGCTCCCGTCAGCCCGGAAATTCCCCCTTCCTCGGACGCCTTCCCGACCTCTTCTAAAACCGATCCCTCCGGCTTCATCTCCTAGGAAGTCCACGGCGTGGGGCCGTTCAACGGCAACGACGCCATCGCGATTCCCAAACCCATCCGAACCTCCCTGACGACTCCTTTCCGAAAGTAAAACGTTTTCGAAAAGATAGCCATTGCCTGCCGCCGGCCAATGAACCGCCTTCCCGGCATCCGTTTTGCGAAAGCCGGCGCCGTTGGCATTCGCGCTCTTGGACGATCTCAATGGATGATCTTGGACTCGCCAGCTCCCCGGCGAGGGCCTGGAACCCTTCCCTGGAAATTGGGTTGGCATGGGAAGATGGAAAAAGATGGCCGCAAAAAAAGCGGCCCCGAACGGGGCCGCTGGGAGGGGAGACGCCCGCGGGGGAGCGGGCGTTTTGGATGATGCGTTCCGGGCCGGGGGAAACCGGGCGGGGGAACCCGGCGGGGAGGCCCGGAGGCGGCCGTTTCCGGCCGATGGGGGGAATATGCCGCCCCCATGTTAGAGAGAGATAAGCATCTCGTTGAAAATTGGTTAAAAATGGAGAATTCCGCCGGCGGCCCGATTGCCCGGAAACCCTTCCGCCGCGATCAGTTGGGCATCTTGATTTCGGGCAACAGAGCGCATTCCGCCGTGGCGAGACTTTCCATCACCGTTCGGATTTCGGCCACGATTTCCTCATCTTCGAACAGCTTCCGGCAGATGGCCGCCACTTCGGCCCGGTCCTCCGGGGTGGGAAGGAGCTGCTCCAAGGTCTTCAGCGCCCAATACCGGTCGGTTTGCAGAATCCGGGCCTGCTCCCGGGCGATTTTCCGGTATTCCGGCACGCCGATCCCCCGCAGCCGTTCGTGGGTGGCCGCCAGCTTCTGGAATTTCTTGAATTTGGCCCGGTCCAGCATTCCGTCCGCCGTGTCCAGCGAATAAAACAGCCGGATCAGCCCGTCCACGAAACCGCCCTCGGTCATCGCCTTCATCCAGCGTTCCCGGTCCGCCTTCTTGAATTCCCGTTTTTCCCGCCGCTTTTCAATCATATCCTCAATGGTGGGCCGGCCCTTTCGCAGCTCCGGGAAAAAGTAGTGGGACGGCGAATACCGGTCGTAGGTCATCTTGAAAACCATCTCGCCGATCCGGGCCCGGTGATCGTTGGCGGCGTCCAGGGATTCGGCGATCCAGCGGGAGACGGCCCGCTCCATTTTGCGGTAGGGATTGTCCGCCGGCGTCGGCCGCCGGTCGGAGCGAACCAGGCTGGAGGCAATGGTCAGCGGGGTCAGCCAGGGATTCAGGTCCGAAAACGCATACCGGGTCCAGCGGAGGGGGTGAAAATTCCGGATGGCGCTCGAAACCGCGGGGGTGGCCATCAGCTTGACGAAGGTGCTGAAATAGTCTTCGTAGATTTTCAGATTCTTGTGGGAGACCGCGGCCACCATGGGGAAGTTTTCTTCTTCCTCGGCCATGGTGTCGTTCAGGGCCAGGATGTCCTCGATCCGACGCTCGGCGAACCGTACTTTGTAGGACGGGGCCAAGCCCGGGATATGCTCTTCGTCCTCGATCACCATCTCGTAGAGACCCGGCGGCAGATAGTCGATCATGTCGTAGCTGCCGATGATCTCCTTGTGTTCCCGCAGGGCCACCTTTCCGGAAACGAAAATCCCCAGGTGGCCGATGCTGGGGTGCAGCACGTAGACGATCACCTGTTGCCGCCGCTTGATCTCTCCCGTGCTTTCCCACACCCGAATGATCCAGTTGAGCGCCTGCTGGGGCGGGGTGATGTTGTCCCCGTCGGAGCAAAAAACCACGATGGGATCTTTGATGTCCTTGAGGTTGATGGTCTTGTCGCCGTTGAGCCGAACCTCCCCGGTCTCCAGCTTGTTGCCGATGAAGAGGTTGTTGACGATGAAGACGATTTCCTCCTTGGTCATGTGGAAATAGTCGTTCCACCAGCGCTCGAACTGAAGGTACCGCTCCCGCTCCGTGTCCACGTTGGCGTATACGTTGTACTGCTTGTTCCAAAAGGTATTGCCCCAGTTGAGCAGCTCGAAGTTGAGCACCAGATTGGCCCCGTCGAACAGTCCGCCGCCCAGGTCGCTGAGAAGCGCGTTAACCCAGGCCCCGCCCACCAGCCCGCCGGTGTAGCGCATGGTGTCCCGCCCCGCAATGCCGGCCCAATAGGACAGCGGAGAACCGTTCAGCACGATGGGGCCGGTGGTGCCCGGGTTGTTGGCGCTCAGCATGACCAGGGCCCAGCCCGCCTGGCAGTTGCCGGTCACGATCGGCTTGGGGGCGTCGGGATGGCGGCGGACCACCTCCTTTATGAAGGCGATCTCGGCCGCCTCCACGTCGGCGATGGTCTGGCCGGGAACGGGAAGCTGATCGAACAGGATGAAATAGACCGGATGGCCCGCCTCCAGCGCCATGCCGATTTTGGATTCCCGCTTGCTGCCGCCGATGCCGGGGCCGTGGCCCGCCCGGGGATCGATGATGACCACCGGACGTTTGCGAGGATTGAGACGGGTCGGGTCCGGCGGAATGATTTCCGCCAGCTTGTAATTGGTGGGACGGGGCAAATCCCGGCCGTCCATCAGGATTTCATGGTCGAAAACCAGCACCGGCTTGCGGCTCAATTCCTGTTCGATGTAAATATTGCCCCGCTCCCGCATTGCGTCCCAGAAGAGAAATGTTCGCTGGATCGCGTCCAGCGCGTATTCCCACGCCTGGGCGACGGGAGCGGGGACGCCCGCCCAAGCGTGGGGAAAAGGTAGATCTTTGACGGATTCCATGGGGAAAGTCCTTTCCAAACGAAAATGGCTCCGCTACATTGCGGCGCCTTGATTCCAAAAATCTGGAAATATCCCATTTTTTTCCAAACCGCAACCAGTTTTTATTGCATCGCACCATTTCTTGGTTGTCCTGCGAAGCAAAAATCTCGGGAATGTTCGGCGGAAATTTGAACCGAATCCGGCCGGCTGGACAACGGAGCAATACCGCCCTAGTGTTTGTTTTTGATGAGTATGCTTCAACACAACACGAAATACGGAGCTTGGAATGGAACATTTCGATCTGGTGATTCTGGGAACGGGACCGGCGGGGCTTCAGGCCGCCATCCACGCCGCGCGCACGAAGGTGTCGGTGCTGGTGCTTGGCCGGGACGTGAAGTCCAGCCTGTGGAAGGCCCACGTGGAAAACTATTGCTGCATGGGCGGCGTTTCCGGCGAGGAGCTGCTGAAACAGGGGGTGGAGCAGGCCAAAAGCGCGGGGGCGGAGTTCCGGGACAGCGACGTGCTGAAAACGGAACAGGGTCCGGACGGCTTCACCATCCGGACCGAAGACGGCGGGGAAATCCTGGCCCGGACGCTGATCATGGCCATGGGCGTTTCCCGCAACCGGCTGGGCGTGAAGGGCGAAAAGGCGTTGCTGGGAAAGGGGGTGAGCTACTGCGTGGATTGCGACGCCAATTTCTACAAAGACGCCCGCGTGGCGGTGGCGGGCAACGAATCGGCGGCGGTCTCCGGGGCGCTGACCCTGCTGTTTTACGCCAAGGAAGTCCACCTGATCGCCGACAATTTGACGGTCTCCGAAAAGCTGAAGCACCAGGTGGAAAATTCCGACGTGATTCTCCACACGGAAAGCAAAGTGGCGGAAATTTTGGGCGAAGCGGAGGTGACCGGCATTCGCTTGGAAAACGGAACGGAGCTGGCGGTGGACGGCGTGTTCATCGAAACCGGGGCCAAAGGCGCGGTGGAGTTGGCCGCGACCCTGGGAGTTCAGCTCGACATGGAAAAATATCAGTACATCGAGACGGACAAGAACCAGCAGACCAACATCCCCGGCATCTACGCCGCCGGCGACATCTGCGGCCCGCCCTGGCAGATGGCCAAGGCGGTGGGCGAAGGCTGCGTGGCCGGGCTGGCCGCCGCCAAGTTCGCGAAGAAGGCGAAGCGGGGGGAGTAGTTCTTTTCGGACGGCCCGGGTCGTCGGACTCGGCCATGGGGCGCATTCCGCCGCGGGAGCGGGCGCACCCAAACGAGAGGAAAAGCCGAGCATCTTCATTTCCCCAATCGTCTTGCAATGATCACCGCAACGAGAAAGGAACGGTTGTCTCAGCGGATGACCAAATCTTCCAAGAACCAGAAGCGGCCCGAAAAGCGGGAAATCGGAGGGCGACGCCCTCCGGCGTCCCCGCCCTCCCCGAAGACCTCCGCGACGGCGTCCGCCGAATGGGACCCGGAATTGGCCAAAGCGATCCCGGCCGAGGGGATTCCCCTGACCATCGAGGTGAATACCGATGCCTTGGCCTCCGTTCTGGAGGCGGCGGAAATCGCCCCGCCGGAAATCCGGGAGCTGACGCTGGAGGCGTTTCAGGTCCGGCTCAACGAGACCTTCGACCGGCTG
>JBKHDD010000105.1:0-17147 GCA_046541515.1 Desulfococcaceae bacterium | reverse complement strand
TGAAGCGGGCCGAATCCCTTTGGGCCGAAGCCGCCGGCGACCCGACCCCGAACGACGTGTTCGATCCGGCCCGCCGACTGGTGGAGGACCACGTTTTTTGGCAAAACCAGTCCAGCGGGCTGGCGGCGTTCCTTTCCAAGAATGGAATGAAATCCTATCGGCTGCCCATCTCCTTTGAGGAGTTGGCCATCGTTGCCGACCGGTTCCACGTCAAACCGCTCATCGGCTTCGTGGCCGAGGATCGACGTTTTTTCGTGCTGGCCCTCAGCGGAAAAAACACCCGGCTGGTTCGCTGCACCCGGCAGACGGCGCAAGAGATTGAACCGGAAGAGATGCCCGCAAGCCTTCAGGAGGCTCTGGCCTTCGATCTGCCCCAGAAACAGTTGCAATTTCACACCGGAACCGCCGAAGGCGGGGAACGTCGGGCGGCCGTGTACCACGGCCAGGGCGGCGGCGAAAGCGACAAGGCCGAGGTGATGACCCGCTTTTGCCAGGCGATCCGGGCCGGCGTCAACGAAATCCTGGGGGACGGAAACGCGCCGCTGGTGCTGGCCGGAGCGGAACCGCTGGTTTCCATGTTCCGGGAAGTGAACACCTATCCCCGTCTGGCGGTCCAGCACGTGCCCGGCAACCCCGACGAGCGTTCCCCGGAGGCGTTGCGGGACGCGGCTTGGGAGGCTTTGATCCCGCAGATTGAGCGGGAGCGAACCGAGGCGGTGGATCGGTTCATGGATGCCACCAACGGGGATCGGGCCTGCCGGGACCTTCGGCGGATTTTGCCGGCCGCCCTTCACGGCCGGGTGGACACGTTGCTGATCGCCGAAGGGGTGCGGCAATTCGGTCGATACGATCCGGACACCGACACCTTGAATCTAAGCGCGAAACCCAAGCCCGGAGAGGGCGACCTGCTGGATCTGGTCGCCGGCCAGACCCTGCTGAAAGGCGGATCGGTGTTTCCGTTGCCCCCCGCCCAAGTGCCCGGGGAAGCCCCCGTGGCGGCCCTCATGCGCTACTGAGTCTCATGGGCGACTGACGCGACTGATCGGGAACGAAGGCGTTCCATTGGCGCGCCGAGTCGATCGCCCACGCCTTCCGGGGGAAACCGGAAACCGCCCGGAGAGGCCGGAAAACCGCAACGTTTTCCAAAATCCGAAAAGGAGTTTCCGATGTTGAACAAAAAGACGCTGAAGGATGTGACGCTGAAAGACCGGCGGGTCCTGGTGCGCGCCGACTTCAACGTCCCCTTGGCGGACGGGCGGGTGCGCGACGACAATCGCCTGGTGGCCGCCCTGCCCACCCTGCGCCATCTGCTGAAATCGGGCGCCGGACTGGCGCTGTGTTCCCACCTGGGGCGGCCCGGCGGGAAAGTGGTGGACGACCTGCGCATGGACCCGGTGGGAAATCGGCTTTCGGAACTGCTGAACCTTCCGGTCCGCAAACTGGACAATTGCGCGGGACCCGAAGCCGAGGCGGCCAAGGCCGGGCTGAAGCCCGGCGAGGTGATCTTGCTGGAAAACACCCGTTTTCATCCCGGGGAAAAGGACAACGATCCCATGTTTGCCCGTCGGTTGGCCGACGGGGTGGATCTGTTCGTCAACGACGCCTTCGGCACGGCCCACCGGGCCCACGCCTCCACCGTCGGCGTGGCCGAATATCTGCCCGGGGTTGCCGGGATTCTGATGGAACGGGAGTTGACCGCCCTGGAAAAATTGCGGGATCGCCCGGAAACGCCGGTGGCGGCATTGCTGGGCGGCGCCAAGGTGGCGGACAAGATCGGCGTCGTCGAGCGGCTGCTGGAAATGGTCGATGTGTTGCTGATCGGCGGCGCCATGGGCATTACCTTTCTCAAGGCCGCGGGGGCCGACATCAACAACGGCGGGGTGGAGGAATCCGCCCTGGACAACGCCCGGGACCTGCTGGACCGGGCCGGCGATCGGATCGTGTTGCCCACGGATCTGGTGGCCGCCCCGGAACTTGCCGAGGATGTGGAAACCCGAACCGTCACCCCGGGCCAAGTGCCCAAAGGCTGGCAGGTGGGCGATATCGGTCCCAAAACCGTGGACGCCTTTACCGAACATCTGTTGAAGGCCCGCGCGGTGATCTGGAACGGGCCGCTGGGCGTCTTCGAAATTCCATCCTTCAACTCCGGAACGCGGGGAATGGGCCGCCGGCTGGCGGAGATCGACGCCGACGTGTACGTGGGCGGCGGAGACACGGCCGCGGCGGTCAAAGACATCGGCGTGGCGGAGCAAATGGCCTTTATTTCAACCGGGGGCGGCGCGTTTTTGAAATTCCTGGAAGGCAAGACCCTGCCGGCGGTGGCGGCGCTGGCCGATCGGTCGGCGTAAGGTCTTTTTCCAATCCCCGGGAATTTCGCTGGATCGGCGTCGCCGGGTCTGCTACGAAATCGAAAAACGGCTAAAGATCGAGCGTCGCCTTCCGCCGGTTCCGCGAAATCGGCCCCCGCTTTCAAATTCGATTCAATCTGATTTGAAATCGGGTCGGAAATCCGCGTTCGGAAGGCGACGGTCATCGGCGATCGCATTTTCAGAAAGGCGGCGAAGATGGAACTGGAATTCATTCGGCAGCGGGTACGGCCGGCGGACACCAAAATCGTTCTTCTGGTGATGGACGGCCTGGGCGGCCTGCCCGGCGACGGCCAGGATTTCACCGAGCTGGAAGCCGCCAACACCCCCAACCTGGACGCGCTGGCCGCCGAAGGGGTTTGCGGCCTTCACCGGCCCATCGGCGCGGGCATCACCCCCGGCAGCGGCCCGGCTCATCTCGGCCTGTTCGGCTACGATCCGATCCGCTATCAGGTGGGGCGCGGCGTGCTCTCCGCACTGGGCGTTCAATTCGACCTGCAACCCGGCGACGTGGCGGCCCGGGGCAATTTCTGCACGATGGACGATTCCGGAAAAGTGACCGACCGTCGCGCCGGGCGCATCCCCACGGAAACCGGGGCCGCCCTGTGCGAGAAACTGTCCAAGATCGAGATTTCCGGCGTGGAACTGTTCGTGAAACCGGTCAAGGAATACCGGTTCACGTTGATTTTGCGGGGCGACGGCCTCGGCGGCGATCTGGCCGACACCGACCCCCAGCAGACCGGGAAGGAAGCGCTGAAACCCCGGGCCCTGAACGGCGATTCCGAGAAAACCGCCGAGCTGGTGGGCAAATTCGTGGACGCCGCCCGGGACGCGCTCAAGGGCGACGCCCCGGCCAACATGGTGTTGATGCGCGGCTTTTCCCGAAAACCCGACTGGCCCCAATTCCCGGAGGTTTTCGGCGTTCGGGCCGCCGCCATCGCCGCGTATCCCATGTATCGGGGCGTGGCCAAGCTGGTGGGCATGGACGTGCTGGCCGGCGGCGACAATTGGGAGCAGGAATTGGTGGCCCTGGAGTCGAATTGGAAGGATTACGATTTCTTCTTCATTCACTTCAAGAAGACCGACAGCGCCGGCGAGGACGGGGATTACGAAAAGAAGCGGGCCCTCATCGAAGAGTTGGACGCCACGATTCCCCGAATCACCGGGCTGAACCCGGACGTGATCCTGGTGACCGGGGACCATTCCACCCCGTCCCAGATGAAGTCCCACAGCTGGCACCCGGTTCCCGTGCTGCTTTGGTCCCGCCTTATGCGCAAGGACGGAGTGAAGACGTTTGGCGAACGGACCTGCCTCGCGGGCGCGCTGGGACCCCATATTCCGGCCAGGGAGCTGATGCCCCTGGCCGTCGCCCACGCCGGGCGGCTGGAAAAATTCGGGGCGTAGTCCCAATGCCGTTCATTTTATCGAAAAAATGGCAGGGACGAATCGCGCTCGCCCTTGCTCAATCAAGCGCGATTGCCCCATTGAAATCCCAAAGTGAACGGTATTGGGCGTAGTCCCCAAGTTCGGAGTTCCGCCTTCGGGCGGTTGGCGGCTGGAAATTCCGCGGCCGGTCGTACTCCCGTCCCGCCCAGGAGGTGGACGCCGAAGCGACGGCGATATTTCCTTGCAATCGATCAAACCAAAGAAGGAGGCACCCATGGAACTGACCAGCACGGCATTTGAAAACGAAGGCAAAATCCCCTCCAAGTACACCTGCGACGGCGAAAACGTGAACCCCGCCCTGCGGCTTTCCGGCGTCCCCGCCGAGGCCAAGGCGCTGGTGCTCATCATGGACGACCCCGACGTGCCGCCCAACGTGCGGGAGGACGGGGTTTGGGACCATTGGGTGGTGTTCAACATTCCGCCCGACGTGCGGGAGATTCCCGAGGGCCAGGAGCCGCCGGGCACCCCGGGGCTGGGCACCAACGGGGAGACCGGCTATTTCGGCCCCTGCCCGCCGGATCGGGAACATCGCTACTTCTTTTACGCCTACGCCCTGGACGCGCCCCTGGATCTGCCGGAAAAAACCGACAAGGTGACGGTGCAGCGGGAAATGACCGGCCACGTCATCGACAACGCGGTGCTCATGGGACGGTATGCCCGGGTCTGATCGACCCGATTTGGCACGTATCGGCGGCGCCGACTTTTCCCCCAATGGGCGAAGCCGGCGGCGCCGTCTTTTTTTTCGCGGCATCGGATCGCAAGGAGGTTCCAAAGATGGGCAAAGGACTGTTGTGGATTGGCGCCTACGCGCTGGCCATCCTCTCGCCGCCGGCGATGGCGCTGATCTTCGGCGACGGCGGCGGGGACAAAGGGTTGATTTACGAGGCCGGCCGTGCCGCGGCCCTGGTGGGGCTGGTGATTCTGAGTCTTCAGGTTTTCTTGACGGGCCGGTTCAAGCCGGTGGAACGGGAATTCGGCCTGGACATTCTGGTTCGCTTTCACCGCTGGATGGCGGTGTTCGCAACCGCGCTGCTGCTGTTGCACCCGCTGCTGCTGGCGGTCGGCGGCGCCGGTTGGGGGCTTCTGTTCCGGCTGGACCTGCCCTGGTACATCTGGGCGGGGAAGCTGGCCTTGGTGCTGCTGGCGGCCAACGTCCTGGTCAGCCTGTATCAGCGGCGATTCGGTTTGTCCTTCGAGCGGTGGCGGCTTCTTCACAACGTTTTGGTCCCCGCGATTCTGGTGCTGGGGTTCGTCCATTCCTGGATCGCCGGCCATGATTTGAGCCACGCGCCCCTCCGGCAGCTCTGGCCGTTGCTGGGCGCCATTTCTCTGGCGGCGTTGGCGTACCATCGCCGGGTCCGTCCCCGCCGGCTGGACCAAAAGCGGTACCGGGTCGTCGACGTGGTTTCCGAAGCGCCGGATGTTCGAACGATCATGCTGGCCCCGCCCAAGAAGGAGCGGGTGTTTCGGTACGCGCCCGGCCAGTTCGCCTTTTTCACCTTTCACCGGGCCGACGACGCGCCGGTGGAGGAGCATCACTGGACCCTTTCCTCCAGCCCCGCGGAAAAGGGCTACGTGACGATCACCGTGAAATCCCTGGGCGACTACACCGCCACCATGGACGGGATTCAAAAGGGCGACACGGCGGCGGTCCACGGACCCTTCGGCCGCTTTTCCCATCAATTCCACCCCGACGAGCGGGAGCTGGTGTTCATCGCCGGCGGCATCGGCGCGACGCCGCCAAGGAGCATGATTCGCCATCTGCGGGACACCCAGGACGCCCGGCGCGTCACCTTCCTTTACGGCAATTCCGACGAGGAAAACATTGTTTTTGCGGACGAGCTGCGGAAGATCGCCGCCGGGAAGCACCCCCGCCTGAAGGTGCACCATGTGCTGGAGAATCCTCCGGACGGCTGGGACGGCGAACGCGGCGTCATCGACCGGGAGAAAATCCAGCGGCTTTGCGGCGGCCAGTTGAAAGACCGCAAGGCCGGTTTTTACGTCTGCGGCCCACCGGGGCTCACCGAATCTGTGGTGGATACGCTGAAGGAACTGGGCGTTCCCGACGGCCGGATTCATTTGGAAGTTTTTTCGTTTCTGGATTGATGGAATTCGAGGATCGGCCCATTTTTCGTCCCCGGAGCGCAAAACTAAGGAGATGAACCATGAGAGTGACTCAAAACCAGCGAGTGGCCGGCACGTTGATCGCCGTTGTGGTCGCCGCAATCCTTTTGTTCGCGGCGGCCCGAAGCGGCGCGGAATCCGGCGGCCATGCCCACGGAACGCCTCGGGGGCCGGTGGAGCTGGGTCGGGATGTCTTCGCCGACAACTGCGCCGGCCGCCATTACGCCGACTCCCTGGAAGCCCAAAAGGCAGCGGTCTCAAGGCCCAGTTTCGGCGCGAGGTCCCGCCCGTCGGCGGCCGGGAGCCCATCCCGGAAATCGTCCCCGGCCAAATTCGGGACCCGTGCAGGGACATGTCCGCCTTTGCCGGCCTGCGCGAAAACCAGGTGGGCGAGGCGGCTCGGCATCTGAAAACCCCGTAATCTCGCCCGGGGGAATTGGGGGCAACCCGGTTCCCCGCAACCCGGCTCCCCAACAGCCTGCCATAGCGGAAATCCAATGAATCGACTTCACGCCGCCGGCCGAACCCGTCCATGCTTCCTTCCGCGACGCCGCCTTTCAAGGGCGCTCCTTGAAAGGCGGCGTCGCCATTTTCATCGCGTTGTCGCCACTTGTCTTTCGGCACACTTTCGTTGACGGGCTCCCGGTTTTCAGGCATTTTTTCGGTCCGTGTGGATTCCCAATGGCCACCCAACGTTCAGTCCGGATGCCGGTCCCCCGGTTTTCGGCATTCCAGCGGTTTCGGCCGCCCGTCGGGGCGAAGACCGTTCTCCGTCTTTGGACCCCTCCCCTTTTCCGCGGGTCCCGTTTTGCTTTGGGAGAAGGGATTCGCCCTCTCGGAGGTTTGCGTGAAAGCGTTGCGACGAACATCCCTGCGATTCCGTCTGCTGCTTCTGATCGCCGCATCCTTTGCCGTCGCCGGCGCCCTGGTGGTCGGCTTTGCGTTTTCCCAGCATCGGGAAATGATCGACCAGAGCCAAAGCGCACTTTACGCCGAACGGCTGGATCATATTCTGGAACGCATTCGGGACCGGGATGCGGTTTCCCGTTCCGGCGAAGGGGGCGAGGCCGGCGACGCCGTCCGGGAGAACCTGAAAAAATGGCTGGCCAACCGGTATGTCGACGCCGACCACAATACCTATGTTTACATCATGAACGAGGCGGGGCGGGTCGTCTATCATCCGGCGCTGGATGTGGGGCACGATCTCTCCGAACATGAGTTCATCCGGAAAATGTTCGGGAAAAAACGGGGGGAGCAGGATTATGTGTGGCGGGGAGACCGGAAGTGGATGGTGTTCGACCGGTACGAACCCTGGGGCTGGATTGTCGGGTTCACGGTCGACCACTCGGTGAAATATGCCCAGGCCCACCAGTTCCGGGGCCGCCTTTTGTGGATCGTAGGCTTAATCTCTTTGGGGGCGGTATTTCTGATGGGCGGCGTCCTGCGGCGGATGTTCCTCCGTCCCATCCAAGTCCTCTCCGGCCGACTCGCCCTGGCCGCGGAGCGGGGCGCCGCCGGGGCCGCCCAGATTCAATCCGCCAGTCATTCCCTGTCCGGCGGCGCTTCGGAACAGGCCGCTTCCTTGGAGGAAAGCACGGCCTCCATGGAGCGGATGTCGGCCATGGCGCGTCGAACGGCGGACCACGTCCAGGAGGTGGAACGGCTTACGGCGGAGGGTCGGAAAAAAACCGACGAGGCCGACGAGGCCATGGAGGCGTTGGGCCGCACCATGGAACAGGTGCGCGAGGCGGGGATGGAAACCGTCCGGATCGTGGGAACCATCGACAAGATCGCCTTCCAGACCAATCTGCTGGCCCTGAACGCGGCCGTGGAGGCCGCCCGGGCCGGAGAGAGCGGCGCGGGCTTCGCGGTGGTGGCCCAGGAGGTTCGAAATTTGGCCGGCCGGGCCGGAGAGGCCGCCCGGGACACGGCGGAGCGGATCGAGCGGACCCAGGATTCGGTTTCCCGCGCCGGCGACCAGGCGACGCGGGCCGCGGAAAAACTTGCGGAAGCCCGGTCCGGCGCCGAAAAGGTCGGGGCGCTGATGGCCGAAATCCGGGCCGCCGCCGCCGAGCAGGCGGACGGCGTGGCGGAAGTGAACGAGGCCATGGCGGAGATGAACCGGGTGGTTCAGCAAAACGCCGCCGACGCCGAGGAAACCGCCGGCGCCGCCCAGGAGATGAAGGCCCAGGCCATGGAGCTGGAGAATGTGGTGCGGGACCTGACGGCCATCGTCCGGGGAGACGCCGCCTCGCCCGACCGTTCCCGGAAGAATCCCGCCGGCCTTTTGACCTCGGGCCGGGAAGATGGAAACTTTCTTTCCGAGCGAGGGGCATGAAGCCATTTCAACACGTTTGCGGGGCCAGGCTGGTCTGCGCGGAAGGGAAGACCCGCCGGGAGAAGGCCGGTCGTGCCGCAACCGCGGCGGGAACTGCGGGGGGAGAGGCGTTTGGCCTTCGGGCGGAATCGGCGCTGGAAAAGCGGACCGGATTCGGTTTCAACCGCCGCCCTCATGGATGATTATCTCGGTTCTCCGGCCATGATCGTCGTTTGGGCGGATGCGATGATCATGGCCGGAGCGTTGAACGCCAAATCCTTTTTGTTCCGGGGCGGCCTTGTTTGGAAATTCCGCAGCCTTAAAGACGATCAATGGCCGCGCAAGATTTGGGAAGCAAAGGGGTTTTCGAACGTTCTCATCCTTCCCGACGAAACGCCATCTCCATTTGAGACTTTCCACAAAACCTGGACGCCCCAGCCCGTCTTTGATTCTTCTCCGCTCTGCCGAATCGTTGGAATCTGCCGTTCTCTCTGTAACTTCCCAATAAACCGCGGCAACGTCTGAAAACCAAGAGACAAGCGCCCTTAAAAGTGTTATTGATTCTTTCATGTGCATCCCCAAGATCATATCCTCCATTTTGGATGAAGAAAAGACGCCCGCGGTCGTCCGGCTTTTGGAGCTGATTCAAAAGCGGTCGGAAAGGATCGAGGAGTTGGAGGACGAGATGTGGCAATACTGCCATGTCCACGCGACGCGGCCGGCGATCTGGGAGCGGCTCCGCGAGATTGGCTGCGACGTCTCCCCGGGCGAGATTTCCCGAATCCTCCCGGAAGGCGAGGACGCCTTCTCGGTGGATGGCCCCGAAGTCCGGCCGGACGGAAATGCCGCGACACTTTCGCGAGCCTGAAAAAAACTGCCGAAAGCACGGCGTCTCGTTTTGGGACTGCCTGATGGACCGGCCGGAAGGTCCGGGAAAGCTCGTCCCGTATCTTCCGGACCCGATCGGGAAAAGTGGGTCCGAGGCTTCCCGTCCAATGCAAAATATTCGCTCAGCATTGCCCGGATTTATTAGTAATTTATCAAATTCTCTCCAAGCGGTTCGATAAAAAAGGAGGTTTTTTTCGGATGAACATGGCGCCGGTGCTGGTCGTGGGCGCGACCGGCTATGTGGGCGGACGGCTGGTCCCCCTTCTTCTGGCTTCGGGATATCGCGTTCGGGCCGCGGCGAGATCGATGGACAAACTGGCCGCCCGGGGTTGGAGCGATCATCCCGGCGCCGAGCTTGTGGCGGCCGACGTGATGGACCCCGAGGCCCTTCGCCGGGCCGCCGAGGGCTGTCGGGCCGCCGTCTATCTGGTCCACTCCATGACCTCCTCGGGCGAGAAATTCGTTGACGCCGACCGGGACGCGGCCCGGAACATGGTCGCGGCGGCCGAGGCCGGCGGGTTGGACCGGATCATCTACCTGGGCGGCCTGGGCGAATCCGGCGGCGGGGAGTTGAGTCCGCATCTGGCCTCCCGGCGGGAAGTGGGCGAAATCCTCAAGGCCGGTCCCGTGCCGACCACCGTGCTGCGGGCCGGAGCCATTCTCGGCACGGGCAGCGCCGCCTTCGAAATCCTGCGCTATTCCGTGGATCGTTTTCCGATCATGCTGGCCCCGCGCTGGGTGCGCACCCGCAATCAGCCCATCGCGATCCGGAACGTGCTGAATTACCTCCGGGGCTGCCTGGAGGGCGACGCCGTGCGGGGCAACACCTTCGACATCGGCGGGCCGGACGTGATCACCTACCGGCGGCTGGCCGAAATCTACGCCGAAGAGGCCGGGCTGCCGCGCCGGGTCATCATCCCCGTTCCCTTCGTTTCGCCCGCCATCGGCGCCTGGCTCATCCACATGCTGACGCCCGTTCCCGCCGGATACGCCCGTCCCCTGGTGGAGGGCATCCGCAACGAGGCGGTCTGCACCGAACATCGAATCCGCGATCTGATCCCCCAGGAGCTGTCCACCCCTCGGGACGCCATTCGCACGGCCCTTCGCGGCGACGCCGAAGGGGAGGGGGAAACCTGCTGGTCCGACGCCGGCTGCCTGCTGCCGCCGGAATGGGCCTACTGTGGCGACGCGGAATACACCGGCGGCACGGTGCTGGAGGTGGGCTATCGCGCCATATTGGACGGCCCGCCGGAGAAGCTCTGGCCGGTGGTGACCCGGCTGGGCGGCCGAACCGGCTACTATTTCGGCCGGCCGCTGTGGCGCATCCGGGGATGGATGGACCGGATCGCCGGCGGCCCGGGGCTGGCCCGGGGACGGCGCGATCCGGTGAATCTCCAGGTGGGCGACGCACTGGATTTTTGGCGCGTGCTGGCGGTGGAACCGGCCCGGCGACTTCATCTGTTGTCGGAAATGCGGGCCCCCGGCGACGCGGTGTTTGAAATCGACCTGGAACCGGCGGCCGAGGGCGGCACGGAACTCCGGCTCCGCTCCCGGTTTGAACCAAAGGGGCTGGGCGGTTTGATTTACTGGTACGGCCTGTTCCCCGTCCACCAGACGGTGTTCAAGGGCATGTTGACCGCCATGGCGGACCGGGCCGACTGCCCCGTTCGCTCCGGCCCCGACCGGTTCACCCCCGCCATCCCGGACGCCTGCCCGCCGCCCTGGCGGTGGTGAGGGGCGGCGATATTGCGAATCCAACGGGGGCAAATCCAACGGATCGATTTTTCCCTCCCTTCCTGGAATTGAGGCGAAAGCTGCGTTGGTTCCGCGCGGAGCCGGTTTTTTCACGTTTGGATCGATCAGGGCGCCGGAGCGGGCCGTTTCCGGCGCCGCGACGAAAGAGGAGAAGATGAGCGAAGCCGAAAGCCAAAGCCAAGTCAAATTAAAACTGGGCGTCAGCACCTGCCTGCTGGGCGAAAACGTCCGTTTCGACGGCGGCCACAAGCTGGACCGGTTCATTCGGGATACCTTGGGGCGCTACGTGGAATTCGTTCCGGTTTGCCCCGAGGTGGAAACCGGGATGGGCATTCCCCGGGAGGCGCTTCGGCTGGTGGGCGATCCGGAAGCGCCCCGGCTGGTGACCAACAAGACCGGCGTGGACTGGACCGACCGGATGATCGAGTGGGCGAAAGAGCGGGTGAGGGCGCTGGAAAAAGAGGACCTTTGCGGCTTCGTCTTCAAAAGCAATTCCCCCAGCAGCGGGATGGAGCGGGTCCGGGTCTACACCGAGAAGGGCATGCCCCACAAGGTCGGCGTCGGGATTTTCGCGCGGGTTTTTATGGATCACTTCCCGTTGCTGCCGGTGGAAGAAGACGGCCGTCTCAACGACGCCAAGCTGCGGGAAACCTTCATCGAAAGCATCTTCGTTTACAAACATTTGCGGGAATTGCTGGCGAAACCGCCCAGCCGGGGCGCCCTGGTGGATTTCCACACCCGACACAAGCTGCTGCTGATGGCCCACAGCCCCAAGCATTACAAGGAAATGGGCAAGCTGGTGGCGGACGCGCCCGACCCGCTGTCGGAAACCTACGAGGCCTATCGGCGCCTGTTGAGCGAGGCGCTTCAGCTCAAAACGACTTCCCGAAAGCAGCTCAACGTGCTGCAACACGTCATGGGCTATTTCAAAAAGCGGCTTTCCGCCGACGAAAAACAGGAATTGCTCGAAATTTTCGAGAACTATCGCCAGGGCCACGTGCCGCTGATCGTGCCCATCACGCTGCTCAACCACTTCGTTCGCAAGTACGATCAGCCCTACCTCAAGCAGCAGTACTACATGAATCCCCACCCCATCGACCTGCACCTGCGCAACCATGTCTGACGCCGACCGCGATCGCGGATACTGGGAATCGACCCTGCGGGCGCTGTTCGCCGGGCAGAGGCTGGCGGTGCTGGCCACCGACGACGGCGATTCGCCCTACACCAGCCTGGTGGCCTTTTTCGCCGGCGACGATCTGGGCCGGCTGCTGTTCGCCACGGCCCGCTCCACCCGCAAATACGCCAACATCGCCGGAAATTCCAACGTCTCCCTGCTCATGGACAACCGGGCCAACGCCCCGGCCGATTTTCGGGACGCCATCGCCGTGACCGCATTGGGCCGCGCCGCGGAGGTGTCCGAGAGGGAGCGGGAGGGGCTGCTGCCCGGTTATCTGGCCAAACATCCCCACTTGGCCGAGTTCGTCGGCGCGCCCTCCTGCGCCCTTATGCGCGTTTCGGTGCTGCGCTATCTCATCGTCAGCCGATTTCAGGACGTGACCGAACTGCGGATGGCCCCGTGAGACCGGCCGCCTGCATTCCGATTGGCGTTCAATGTCCCTCCCATCGGGCAAAAACTGTAGGGGCGTATCGCATACGCCCCGGGTTCGTCCGGCACGATTCCCCCTATGAAAATTCCAAACTGAACGGCAGGGGGCTTGGGCACTCTGCGGCAATCTCCCCGCACCGCCCGGGAGCAACGAGTTGTACTCGTTGCCCGAATCCAACCGGGTTCCGAAACTCGCCGCTTTCCGGTAGAAGGTGGTCGCCTTGCGGCATTTCCCTCGAAGCGACCCCCTCCGCAGACCGGATCCCCCGATGAGCCGAATCGTGGCGCCGGATCGGCTGACGTCCGAAGATCGCGCCCGCTTCGGGGGAAAGTCGGTGGCCTTGTCGCGGCTGGCGGCGGAAGGGATTCCCGTTCCCGAAAGCCGTTGCCTTTCCGCCGATCTCTACGACGCCTACGTGGACGCCACCGGCCTGCGGGACCGGATCGCCCTGATTCTGGGCCGGAAATCGCTGGACGACATGCGCCGGGAGGAGGTCTGGGACGCGGCGCTCCGGGTTCGCCATCTGTTTTTGACCACCCCCCTGCCGGAAGAGCTGGAAGCGGAGATCGGCGCCGCGCTATCCGACGTTTTCGATGGTCGACCGACGGCGGTGCGCTCCTCGGCCCGGTCCGAGGACGGCGCCGGGGCCTCCTTCGCCGGACGGCACGATTCCTACGTCAACGTTCGCGGCCGGGCGGCGCTGCTGGACCGGGTGCGCCGGGTTTGGGCCTCGCTTTGGTCCGACCGCGCCATTCTCTACCGCCACGAAATGGGGATCGACGATTCGGACGCCGCCATGGCCGTGCTGGTCCAGGCGCTGGTGGAAGGGGAAGTCTCCGGCGTGGCCTTCGGTCAAAGCCCCAACGATCCCGACCAGGCCGTGATCGAGGCGGTCCACGGCCTCAACCAGGGGCTGGTGGACGGCGACGTGATGCCGGACCGGTGGCTGCTGGATCGGGAGACCGGCGTCGTTCAATCCCACGTCCCCGCCAAGCGCGACCGGACCGCCGTTCCCGCCGAAGACGGCGTGGCCATCGTGGACGCGACGGAATCCCAGCGAAACACGCCGCCGTTGGACGCGGCCGCGCTGGCCGACGTGTTCGAACTGGTCCGGCGGGCGGAAAAGATTTTCGGCGCGCCCCAGGACGTGGAATGGACCCGCAGCGGGGGCGAAATCGTGGCGCTTCAATCCCGCCCCATCACTCGCGGGGAATCGGACTCGGAGGCGGGCGGTGGGGCTTCCGCCCGGATGGAGCGAAGCGTCTCCGCGCTCCGGGACCTCCGCCGCCGGGTGGAGGAGGAACGGCTGCCGGAAATGGCCGAGGTGGCGCGGGAATTGGGAAAGATCGATCTCTCCGCCATGGACGACCAGGCCCTGGCCAGAGAAATCCGCCGCCGCTCCGAGATCGTGGAGAAATGGCGGCGCGTCTACCGGGAGGAATTCATCCCGCTGGCCCACGGCATTCGGGTCTTCGGCCAAGTTTACACCGACACGGTTCGCCCCGACGATCCCTTCGAATTTCTGGACCTGCTGGCGGGCCAGCCCCTGCGCGGCCTGGACCGAAACCGGCGGCTGGCGGAAATGGCGGAACGGGTTCGTGAACGTCCCGAGTTGACCGAGCCGATCCGATCCGGCGAATCGCCCTTGCCCGATGCGGAGTTGGAGCGGATGGTGGCCGATTTCATGGAAACCCACGGCGAGGCGTCCTGGCGGCAAGGAGCGTTGAGCGACCGAGCCGGCGTGGGGCGGCTGGTGGTCCGGATGGCGGCTCGCACATCGGAAGGCCAGGTTCCCGCCAACCGTTCCCGCCCGGCCAAGGCCGAGGCGATGGAACGGGAATTCCTGGACCGGTTTCCGGAGTCCCGGCGCGATTACGCCAGGGAAATGCTCGACTTGGGAAAGGCCAGCTATCGCTTGCGGGACGACGACAATCTCTACCTGGGTCGAATCGAGGGACGGCTGCACCGGGCCGTGAAGGAAGCGCGGGGCCGGTTGGAAGCGACGGATCGGGATGTGCCGCCGGAGGTCGCCCCGGAAGACGCCGCCCGGATGCTGGCGGACGCCGATTTCGTTCCCGAAGAAAAACCGGCGGAAGATTCCGGCCGCGATCCTCGCCTCAGCGCCCGTCAGCTCGTGGGGCAGCCGGCCGGACCGGGGCTTGCGCGGGGGCCCGCCCGGGTGATCGTTTCCGCGGCGGAGTTGGCCGATTTCCAGCCGGGCGAGGTGCTGGTGGTGGACGCGGTGGACCCCAACATGACCTTCGTGGCCCCGCTGGCCGCCGCCGTGGTGGAGCGCCGGGGCGGCATGTTGATCCACGGCGCCATCGTGGCCCGGGAATACGGCCTGCCCTGCGTCACCGGCGTCCCCGCCGTCACCCGGCGCGTCCGCACCGGCGACTCCCTCACCGTGGACGGCTACCTGGGCATCGTGACGCGGCACGATCCGGGGGAAAGAAGTCTTTCGGAATGACTTCCGAATCGCGGCGGTTTTTCCCTCCGTAATTCGCTCCGTCCCGCCAAAATGGGCGTCTCGCCAGGTTCTCGATCCTCCCGGAAAACCGTCTTTTCCAATTCCCAATCCCGCCGAAACCTCCCCATCGGTTTTATCCATGGCCCCCCTTCTGGCCATCGGCGATCTCAATTTGACCTTTCCAACGTATTCCCCCATATTATTTCAATTTCTCTCTAAATTGATCGGAGAATTGCCTCGGAATTTTCCCTGGAGCCCTTCTCCGGCCAAAGTCGGGAATGCGCAATATTTTTTCTTCGGTGGGAAATTCGATTGGGAGAACCGCTTCCGCGCTTGGCCAACCGGCGGGATTGTCTCTTGGAAAGCCCGGAGCGAGCGGTTCCCGGGCAAGGCGAATTTTGAAGCGAGTCTGGAAAAAACTTGGCTTGGAAAGGACAAGATGGATACGGGATCGGAACATGTCGAGGAGTCCTTCACCGGTTTGGATTCCCACATGACCTTTGGAGGGGACGCCTCGCCTCGGTATTCGGAAACGGAGGCGTTGCTGATAGGCCGCATTCGCGCACGGGCCGAAAACCTGTTCAACACCCACCAATACCATTGCGCCGAAGCGGTTTTGATGGCTTTAAATCGGGGCTTCCGGGCCGGCCTTGCGGATCATCACGCGGTGGCGCTGGCCTCCGGCCTGCCGGTGGGCGTGGGGGGATCGGGCTGCATGTGCGGGGCGCTGAGCGGCGCGATTTTGGCGATGGGGTTGCTGCTGGGCGGTGAGCATCCCCACCGCAACCGGGCCTCGGTTCGGCGGGCGTCGGCGATTCTTCACGACCGGTTCAAGGCCGCCCACGGCTCCACCTGCTGCCGGGTGCTGACCCGCAAGGCCGAAAAAGCCGGGCGCGCCCGTCTCGACCGTTGCGCCGCGTTCACCGGCGACGGCGCGGAGATCGCCGCCCGGCTGGCGCTGGAGCGCCGTCCGGATTTGCTGAAACAGGCCGATCAAACCTACCTGGACCGCCGAAATTCCCGTTTGACCGGGTTTCTGTTGCGGGTGAGCCGGTTGTTGCGGTAAATTTCAACCTTCCATAATTGCCGGCTGCGAATTATGTTGGTGAATGGAGCGTTTTCCCTGGGGGCGAAATTGAGCTGGGATCCGGAGAAAGCCGACGCCAATTGGCCAAAACATGGCGTTTCTTTTGAGGAGGCAGGGACGATATTTGACGATCCGCTCTTCGTTGATTTCTTCGACCCCGACCACTCCGACGATGAACAACGGTTTGTTGCCATCGGCCAATCGTTTCGGAATCGTCTGCTCCTTGTCTCCTATTCGGAATGGGCGAATTCGATTCGAATCATTAGCGCACGGGAGGCGACACGTCGGGAACGTAAAATTTTTGAGGAAGGACAAGGTTGAAATGGAAAACCATGTGGATGAGTTGCGGCCGGAATATGATTTGAAGTCCCTACGGATTCGGAAAGTCGGACCGGGCCGGAAGATCTTTGCCGGGGAACCCGTCGTTCGCTTGGAACCGGACGTTGCCGAGATGTTTCCGAATTCGGAATCGGTGAATGAAGCCCTGCGCTTTTTGATCCGCGCCACCAGAAGCAATGACGCAAAAACGCCAATTCCAACATCCTAACATTTCTCTTTGCCCGCTATGTGGCGGTGCGGCTGTGGAGAATTTCCATGCCGATCGGCATCGCGCCTACCTTCGCTGTTCGACTTGCTTGTTGGTTTTCGTCCCCGAACGATTCCATCTTGATCCCTCCGCCGAAAAAGCGGAGTACGACCGTCATGAAAATCGGCCGGACGATCCCGGGTACCGCCGGTTTCTGTCGCGCCTGACCGAGCCGCTTTTGGAGCGAATCGGCACGGCCAAGACCGGCCTGGATTTCGGCTGCGGCCCGGGTCCGGCAATTCCCGCCATGCTTGAGGAACACGGCCATGTGGTGGAGCGGTACGATCCGTTCTATTTCGACGATCCCGCCGTCTTCGGCAAAACCTACGATTTCATCTGCGCCACCGAGGTGGTGGAGCACCTGCGAAACCCCGGCCGGGAATTGGAGCGGCTGTTTTCCCTGCTCAAGCCCGGCGGCTGGCTGGGAATCATGACCAAACTGGTGATCGACCAGGAAGCCTTCCAGCGCTGGCACTACATCCGGGATTTGACGCACATCGC
>JBKHDD010000104.1:0-17245 GCA_046541515.1 Desulfococcaceae bacterium | reverse complement strand
CATACTGCAAAATAATACTTTTGTCGAAAATTAATGCAAATTCGGGCTATTGAGGCTGAACTTCAAAATTTGTTGGACGGCCCAAAAGCAGGGGTTCTAATTTTCAAACACGCTCTCAGGCATTCCCAATCCGCTTCGTCAACGATGGGGCTCACGATGTCTCCGTGGATCTTGACCCTGCCGGCCAAAGAGGGCGGCGGGGTTCTGCGTTTGGTTTTTTCACCATTTTCGTGCGAGGAGGAATCTTTGGCGTTTACCGGACTCGTATGCGCTTCGCCATTTGGGGGGTGGCGAAATAGGGGGGCAGATGCCGGAGATTCGACAGGTGCGCGGGACCGCGGAAATTCTACAAAATCCAAGACTTCCCGGAGCCGAAAACCGTCCATTCCCTGAAGGCTGGAAATAATCCGTTTTTCAAGCTGGGCCGTGTCCATGGGCGTGTCCTTTTGGCGGGTGGTAAGGTATACTTGGAGACGGCATAAATTGCGTTTTCGAGGGACGGAAAATCGGGCGTAGGGCAGGCCCCCGTGCCTGCCCTTCGTTGGACAGGGCAGGCACGGGGGCCTGCCCCTACCGCTCGAAAACCTCGATTTGAAGTCTCCGAAAGTATAACATCGAAAAGCGCATTTCGGCAAATTCAATTCGATTTCCAACTCGCCCCACCCGAAAAACCTTCATCACCTCTGCAGTATGAACGGCGCGGGGGAGAAAGGGGCTTTACATGGTCGCTCCGAATGAAAATGATACGGTGGACCAAGGTTAAAAATCGGCCTGTTGTTTAGCAGGATTTGGCTCCCAACTTTTTTGTGGAAAGAAATCCGCAGGTTCGGGCCAAACGGAATTACCGGAACAAAGCGATTATCTTTTTCGAGCCCAAGTTCCGGCCCCACAAAAGGAGAAACCCATGTCCCAACTGATCGCGTTTAAAAATCAGAGCGGAATTTTATTGGCGGCCGACAGCCGGGCGCCGAGGTTTACCCTGGACGGCGAAGTGGAGTGGCGGGATGTGGAGCGGTTTCAGGCCCTGGGAAAAGGGACCGCGATTCTTGCCGGCGGCGCGCCGGAGGGCGCGAAGATGATCGCCGACCTGGCCGAGTTGGTGGAATCGGAGAGCGTGACCGGGGTGGAGGAAATCTACAATCTCGCCCTCCCCTTTCTGACCTCCGCCTACACCGAGTTCATGCGGAAGGAGTGCGAATTCGTTCCCCTGGACCCGTTGCACCACGTCTTTTTCATTCTTGGAGGGCGCACCGGCGGAGAGGCGGCCGACCCGTTTCGGACCTACCTGATCTGGACCCGGCGGAAGTTGCCCCAACTGGACGCAGACGAGATTGAAAGCGCCTTCACCACGCCCCGGCTCATCGGCCTGGAAGCCCGGCTGGCGCGTCTGAGCCGGGAGAACGCCGACCTGGACGCGGTCCTGCCGGACATCCGGGGGGCCATGGAGGTCCAGGCCGAACGGAACGAGGAAATCGCCCCGCCCTTCGTCTACGCCCGGATCACCCGGAAGGGTTTGGTTCGGGAGTAGATGATGGAAAAACCAACGCCCCGCCGGAGAATCCGGCGGGGCGTTTTTTCATCCTTCGCGAGTCCGCGTCCCGGACACGGGAGGCGGAGCCTCCCGGAATGCATTCCAGGCGGAGCCTGGAACCAGAACGAAATAAAAATGCCCCGCCGTCGAACCGGCGGGGCGTTTTTGAAGGATTTGGAATGTGGAGACGGGGATGATTCAGCGGCCCGCTCTTCCCTCAAAACCCGACCGGCAGGATGTACGGCTCCAAATCCGCGGTATCCACGGCGGTTTCCGGAATTCCGCGATCCCGGATGGAGACGCCGGCGGCGTGAACGCTTCCCCGGTCGCCGGAAACCAGCGGGTGCCACCACATCAAGGGACGGCCTTCGAACCGCAGCCGATAGGCGCAGGTCCTCGGCAGCCATTCGGTTTCCGCCAGGGACTCCGGCGTCAATTGGAGGCAATCCGGCACCTGTTCCATCCGGTTTTCATAATCCCGACATCTGCATTGATGGAGGTCCAGCAGCCGGCAGGCCACGGCGGTGTAGTACACCTCTCCGGTGTCGGCGTCCTCCAGCTTGTGCAAACAACACCGGCCGCAGCCGTCGCAAAGGCTCTCCCATTCCGCCGAGGTCATTTCCGCCGGCGTCTTTTCTTCCCAGAAGCGGCCGTGGGGTTTTCGAATTCGCTCCATTATTCCTTCCAAGATTTTCCTCATTTCCCGCTTTTCTCTTTTTGGAACGCCCGGCGGCGAACTCTTTGCCAAAAAACGGCCCTACCCTACGACATCCTCCGTTGGATGGAAAGGGTGAACCGGGGAAGAAACGGCGGCGGGTCGGATATTTCTTTTTCCCGCAAACGAAATCCCGAAAGGTTTGCGCACGATATCCGGATGTGGTAAGCAGGTGGGCCCGCGAACGGTTTCGAGCCGGTTTTTTTTGAAAAAGGAGGCGACATGAATCCCGCGACCCATTGCGTGGCCATGACCACCTGCGGAAACCGAGAAGCGGCGGAAGCGCTGGCCGGAAACCTCATCCGCGCCCGTCTCGCCGCCTGCATTCAAATTCTGCCCATCACCAGCTTTTTCGAGTGGAAGGGAGAGGTCCAGCGCGAGGACGAGGTGCTGATGTTGATGAAGACGCGGACCGTCCTCTACGGATCGCTGGAAAAATTTATTTCGGAGCACCACGAATACGAAGTTCCGGAGGTCGTCCAACTACCCGTGAACGCCGGGCTTGGGGCCTATTTGGGCTGGATCGACGAGGTGACGGCGGAGGCGGAAAGCGGGAGCTGATCCGCCTTGCGGCCGAGCGGGGAAGAAATGGAAAGGCCCAAAAATCTCCGGCGCGGCGGACGGGAAACCCGTCGGATTTCCGGAAGATTCGCCTGCGGGCCGGAACGCGAAACGTCAACGAAATTTTTTTGAAGAGAACGGAACGGAAACAGTGAGCTTCCATCAAATGCGCGGCATGGAAACCTTTTTTCGGGGCGGGGTGTTGCTGGTCTACCTCCTGGACCCGACGGAAATGTTCACCGGCGGACTGGCCATCCAAGACCCGGAACTGACCGACATCAACGGCCGAACCTTCATTCGCGGCAAAGTCCCGGCCCACACGGAAGACTGGTCCGCCGGTCAGCCCATCGGCGTGGCCCTGGACCAGGTGGCCCACTATCTGGAGTTCGCCGACGAGCAGGAATTTATGGAAAAGGTCTATCTCGGCTTTCACCAGGCCGGAACCGCCTGACCAAAATGGATGGAAGACCGGTTCCGCTCCGTTCGCCCCAAAAAGCAGGCGCCAATTTCGGGCGTCCAGGGCGGTTTTGCCAAATGTCTTCGAATGGAAAATCCGACAGGAAACAATTTGATCCCGAAGCGGACCGGAGGAACTCCCCATCGGCCGAATCCGGAACATTCAGGCGGGTTGGACGGGTTTCGAGCGGGATGAAGACGAAGGAAACGGGAAGGCGGGGCGGGCCTCAGCCCAGGTAGGCTTTCTGGATTTCCGGGTCGGCGGCCAGTTTGTCGGCGGCCCCTTCCATCACGATCTCGCCGGTATCCAGCACGTATCCCCGATGGGCGAATTTGAGGGCCAGCCGGGCGTTCTGCTCGATGAGCAGGATGGTCATGCCCTGCTGGTTCAACGTCTTCAGGGTGCGGAACATGTCGTACATCAACAACGGGGCCAGCCCCATGGAGGGCTCGTCCAGCATGATGAAATCGGCCCCGGTCATCAGGGCCCGGCCCACCGCAAGCATTTGTTGCTCGCCCCCGCTGAGGGACTCGCTTCTCTGCCGGCGGCGTTCCTTCAATCGCGGAAACAGTGAATAGACCCGCTCGTAATCCTCCGACACCTTGTTCGTGTCCTTCCGGGCGAAGGTCGCCAGCTTCAGATTCTCCTCCACCGTCAGGTTTCCGAAAATGTGCCGGCCCTCCGGGGCCAGGGCCAGTTTGAGCCGCTGCACCACCATGTGCGGCTCCATGCCCAGAATGCTTTCGCCGTTGAAGCGGATGTCCCCCGCGCCGACCTTGGGTCCCTCCGGCGGCGGCACGCGGGTGATGGTGTGCAGGATGGTGGTCTTTCCCGCGCCGTTGGAGCCGATCAGCGTGACGATCTCCCCCCGGTCCACGTGAAACGAGATGCCGTGGAGGGCCTCGATGTTCCCATATTTGACGTAGAGATCGGCGACTTCCAGCAACATCAGATGTTCTCGTCCCCCAGATAGGCCTTGATCACGTCCGGGTTGCTCTGAATTTCCTCGGGCGTTCCCTCCGCGATGGTCACGCCGAAATCCACCACCTTGATCCAGGAGCACAGGCTCATCACCACCGCCATCTGGTGCTCGATCATCCAGATGGAGAGTTTAAACTCCTCGTGAATCCAACGAATGAGGGAGATGAGTTCCCGCACGTCGGCGGAGTTGAGGCCGGCGGCCGGCTCGTCCAGCAGGAGCAGCGCCGGCCGGATGGACAGGGCCCGGGCGATCTCCACCTTCCGCTGAATGCCGTAGGGCAGGTTTTTGGGCAGCTCGTCCTTAAACCGGAGAAGGTCGAGGGCCTCCAGCATTTCGACGGCCGTGGCCTCGATGCGCGCTTCGTTCTCCCGATAGCGCCGGCTTCGCAACAGCCCGTCCCACAAGCCGTATCCTAAATTGAAATGCTGGGAAATCCGCAGATTGTCCAGCACCGACATGTCGTTCCACAGCCGGATGTTCTGGAACGTGCGGGCGATGCCCAGGCCGGTGACCTGGTGGGGCTTCAGCCCGGCGACGTTGTGGCCCCGGAACCGGATTTCCCCCGAAGAGGGCTGGTAGAAACCGCTGGCGACGTTGAAAACGGTGGTCTTGCCCGCGCCGTTGGGGCCGATGAGGCCCATCAGCTCTCCTCCGTCAAAGCGGAGGCTGAAGTCGGAGACGGCGCAGAGCCCGCCGAAGTTCCGGGTGAGGTTCCGGATCTCCAGGACCGGAATGTCTTCCTTTGCGGCGGCCTCCATGGGCGAATGGGCGGTATCGGCGGTCATGTCCTGGGCCTCACTTGAACCGATACCAGCGCTTGAGCCGGGGGAAAACATCTGAAAGCTCCTTGTCGCCCATCAGGCCTTCGGGGCGGAACTGCATGAGCAGGACCAGGATCAGCGGAATAATGACCCATTTCCACACTTGGCTGATCTGAAATCCTTCGGGCACCGCGTCAATCAGATGAATCACGTCGTTCATCCAGGGAATCACGAAGCGAAGCCCCTCCAGGAGCAGGGTGAAGATAATGGCCGAAATGACCGATCCGCTCAGCGAGCCCATGCCGCCCAGGTAGACCATCACCATGCATTCCGTGGACTTGAGGATGCCGAAGGAGCCGGGGTTGATGTAGCCGAGAATGTGGGCGAAGAGTCCGCCCGCGACGCCGGCCAGACCCGAGGAAACCATGAAGGCCACCATCTTCATTCGATTGGTGTTGACGCTCATGATCTCCGCCGCCACCTCGTCCTGGTTGATGGCGATGATTCCCTTGCCGTAGGTGGAGGTGACGTAGCGGCGGATGATCCAGACGGTCAAAAAGGTGAACAGCAACACCCAGATGAGCATCCACGGAAGAAAAATCACGTCCTCCATGGCGAAGACGATCTGCTTCATGCCCATAAAGCCCCGGGAGCCGCCGATGGCGTCGATATTGATGATGGTGCTGGTGACGATGAAATTGGCGGCGATGGTGATAATGGCCAGGTAGTCGCCTCGGGTTTTGAAGGAGGGGATCGCCACCAGGGCGCCCGCCCCGGCCGCCGCCGCCGCGCCGGCGAGAAGCGTGAACGGAAAGCCGTACAGCGCCCACTCCGGCGAAAGCAGGGGCGCGCCGAACACCCTGTCCTGGGTAAACAGCAGGACGTTGAGGATCGAGGCCACGTAGGCCCCGATGGCCATGAAAGCCGCGTGTCCGCAGGCGAATTCTCCCATGTAGCCGTTGATGATGTTGAGGCTGCTGGAAAGGATGATGTTGATGCCCATGAACATGATGACCGACTGGATGTACAAATCCATCCGGTCGAAATAGGCCAGGCCGATGAGGGTCGCGGCCAGAAGGGCGGAGAGGACGGGAACCGAGAACCGTTGCATGGCTTATATTTTGGTGGTTTTGGCCACGCCGAACAGGCCGGTGGGCTTGTAGACCAGGATGAGCAGCAGAATGGAAAAGGCGATGAGGTCGCGAAAGGTGGAGGGGAAAAAGGCCACCACCATGATTTCCACGAAGCCCAGCAAAAAGCCGCCGAGGAACGCCCCCCGAATGTCGCCGATGCCTCCGACCACGGCCGCGATAAAGGCTTTCCAGCCGATGCTGGCCCCCATGAAGGGATCGAGAATGGGATAGGAAAGCGCGAAAAGCACCCCCGCGAGCCCGGCCATGGAGGAACCCAGAATAAAGGTGAACACGATGATGGTGTCGATGGGAATCCCCATCAGCGGGACGGCGAACTTGTCGTAGGAGATGGCCCGCATGGCCATGCCGATTCGGGTCTTGGTTACGATGAACTGGAGGAAAAGAAAGACCAGAACGGCCGAAAGGATGACGGTCATCTTGAGGTTGGTCAGGCTGATGGGGCCGAAGGTGTAGATGACCTTGTCGATCAGCTCCGGAAAGCTCCGTCGGGAGGCGCCGAAAAGGCCAGATTGCCGTTGGACAGGATCAAGCCGCACATCAGCGCGGTGATGACCACGTACAGCCGGTGGGCGCCCTTGCGTCGCAGGGGCCGGTAGGCGATCCGCTCCAGCGCCACCCCCGCGCAGGCGGTGAGGATCATGGTCAGGGGAATGGTCAACGCCAGAACGACGCCGCCGGGCAGAGCCAGTTGGGCCAGAAGAAAGGTGGAAACGAAAAAGCCGATGTAGGCCCCCACCATGAAGATGTCGCCGTGGGCGAAGTTGATCAGCACCAGCACCCCGTACACCAGGGTGTAGCCCAGGGCGATCAGGGAATAGAAGCTTCCCCACTGAAGCGCGTTAAAGAAGTTCTGGACCAGGCTGTCAATCACGGGGCCTTCCAGCCGATGGGGTCAAAAAAGGGAACGCCCGAGGGCGTTCCGGGAAAGAAATTGGGGCCGCGGGGCCGCGACGTGCCGCTTCCGTGTCGGTGTCGGATTCGCGGGAGAAATCGCGGGTCGCTTTCGGTTCGGTGTCGTGTCGCTCAGGTGGCGGCGTGGCGTCGGTTCCGGTGTCGGCTCGCGGTCGGCGTGGCTCGGTCCAGGTTCCGTTCCGAATGTTCCAGTCCGGTTTCGGTTCGGCGGTCGTTGCCGCCTTCGATGTCGGTTCCGCTCTCGGTTCGCGTTCGCTGAGATGTCGCTGTCGCGCCGTGGTCGCCTTCGCTCGTGGTGTGCCGCTCCGATGTCGCTTCAGGTTCAGCTCCGGGTCGTGGTCGCGGGAAGTCGCGTCGCGTTGCGCCCCGGCAGCCCCAAACTGTCTTGCGATTTCGCGGGTCGATCGGGTCCTTACGGACAGACCGACTCGGTGAACACAAACTCGCCGTCGTCGCTGATTTTCACGACGACGGCGCACTTGATGGGGTCGCCCTGTTCGTCGAACTTCATGTTGCCGGTAATGCCTTCCACTTCCTCGATGCCGGCGATGGCGTCACGGAGGGCCTGGCGGTCCTTGCGGATGTTGCCGGTCAGCGATTCCATGTCTTTCAGCCCCTGGACGACGATCTGGATGGCGTCCCAGGTCAGCGCCGCCACGTCGGCCGGCTTGTATCCGTATTTTCCCTGATACCGGTCGATGAATTCCTTGGTGGCGCCGGTGGCGCCGGCCGCGGCGTAGTGGGTGGAGAAATAATGGCCCTTGCAGTCGTCGCCGCAAAGGGGCATCAACTCGGAGTTGCCCCAGGCGTCCGCGCCCATGAAGGGGCCATCCCAGCCCAGGTCCTTGGCCTGCTTCACGATGAGGGCCACTTCATTATAGTTGTTGGGCAGGAAGATGAAATCCGGCTCGGCGGCGATGATCTTGGTAAGCTGCGCGCTGAAGTCCTGGTCCTTGTCGCCGTAGCTCTCGTAGGCCACCACGGCGCCGTCGCCCAGCTTCTTGTTGAAATCGTCCCGGAAAATTTCGGCCAGTCCCTTGCTGTAGTCGTTGGCCAGCGCAAAAAGGACGGCGGCGGTTTTGGCGTCGAAGGTTTTCCGGGCGAAGTCCACGGCCACCGGACCCTGGAAGGGATCCAGGAAGGCCGCGCGGAAAACCCACGGGCGATCCCGAGTGGTGTCCGGGTTGGTGGACCAGGGGGAAATCATGGGGGTGCGGTTGTCGTTGGCGACCTGTCCGGCGGGAACGGCCTGCTTGCTGGAGTTGGAACCCACCATGGCGAGAATCTGATCGCGTTCGATCAACTTGAGGGTCGCGGAAACGGCGGATTCGGCCTTGGACTCGTTGTCTTCGTAGACGAATTCCACCATGTACTTCTTGCCGCCGATTTCGATGCCGCCGGCGCCGTTGATGTCGGCCCTCATCATCTCGGCCGCGAACTTGGATTCCTCTCCGACCTTGGGAATGTCGCCGGTCAGCGGGATGTTGAAGCCAATCTTGATCGTCTCCTCGGCCTATGCCGTCGGCGCGATAATCAGCATGGAAACCAGAACCACCGAAAGGACCGAAATCGTCTTGCGCATGGAATCCCCCTTGGCTAACCTTTTGATATAAAAAGGCAATTAAACAAGACTCCTCCCGAAATCAAGTAGGGGTAATTAGCACAGCGCCCGGGCTTTTGCAACATTTAATTTGAGACCGATTGCCGAAATTGTAGAAGAATTCTCAAGAAATCCGTCCGGTTCCGCCGGGAGGCGATCCCGGATTTGGCGGGCGTTCGCGGAGATTGGACGGGTTCCACAACGGGGAGGCGAACCGAAAAAGCGTGAAATTCTCGGTTCACGGCGAGGATTTCGTGAAGCGGTTGCAGGTTGTTTGGGAGCCGCGGTCCATCGTCATTCCTGAATCAGCCGCACGGTCCGGCAGTTCAGGACGGCGGCAATGTCGTCCGGCTTCATCCGAAGCATCAGCCCCCGGCCGCCGCCGTTGATGAGGACCCGGTCCCGGTTCAGAAGATCGGCCTCCATGGCCGCCGGAAGCGGTTTCCGGACGCCGAAGGGGCTAATTCCCCCCACGAGGTATCCCGTCAGCCGCTCCGCCGCGGCCGGGTCCGCCATGGTCGCCCGTTTTCCGGCAAAGGCTTTGGCCAGCAGTTTGAGCGACAGTTCCCGGTCTCCCGGCATCAGGGCCAGCACCGGGCCGGTCCGGGCCACCTCTGCCACCAGGGTTTTCACGGTGCTCGAAAGCGGAAATCCGGTGGCCGCCGCGGCCGCCGCCGCGCCTTTTTCCCGGTGGTCATAGGTGACGATCTCAAAATTTACGCCCCGCCGTTTCAAAAAAGTGACGGCCCGGCTGGCTTTGGTTTTGGCCATGCGCTTCTTCCTTTCCTTTGGCAAAAGCCGAGCCCATTCATTGGGAGGTGGTCATGGAATCGATAGTGGCATGTCGGCAATTTCTGAGTCCCCAAGGCGTGCGGCATTGCATTTGGTCTCGACCTCTCGAAATCCGGGATTTCCCCCATGGACATGGGATCGTTTTGCCGTCAAAAAGGAAACGGGGCAGTTCTTTCTTCGTCGTGGGGACGAAAGGGGAGACTCGGTTTCCAGGAATGATTTTCTCGGCGATTTCCCGTGCATCTCTCGCTGTCCAGCGGTTCCGTTTTGTGCTAATATGATGAAAAGCCGATGGGTTGTCCACCCCTTTCAAGGAAGTCCACTGAACGTCGAGGAAGTCCAATGAACGAAATCGTCCCACTGAAAAATCCGGTTCTGCCCTATGCCTGGGGTTCGCCCACCGCCATCCCGGAACTTCTTGGCGTCGCGGCCGACGGCGGGCCCCAGGCGGAGATGTGGATGGGCGCCCACCCCAAAGCGCCGTCCACCGTGGTGCGCGGGGAACGGGAAATTCCCCTGCCCCAGGCCATCGCCGAAGCCCCCGAAGCCATTCTCGGACCGGCGGTCCGGGCCCGATTCGGCGACGCCCTGCCTTTTCTGTTCAAGGTCCTGGCCGCCGCCGCGCCACTTTCCATTCAGGCCCACCCCAGCTTGGACGAAGCTCGGGCCGGTTTCGATCGGGAGAATGCCGACGGCGTTCCGTTGGACGCCCCCCATCGGAACTACCGGGACGCCAACCACAAGCCGGAGTGCATCCGGGCGCTGACGCCCTTTTGGGGGTTGTGCGGTTTCCGTCCGCCGGCGGAGGCCGAAGCCCTGCTGTCCGCCGCCTGCGGCCCGGATTTTCCGCCGTTGCGAGATGGGCTGAAGGCCGCCGGCGACTCGCCCCTCCGAGGTTTTTTTCAAAAGCTGATGACCCTGGAATCCGACGCAATGGACGCCGCCCTGTCCGCCGCGCTGGCCCATGCGGAGGGATCGGGAAAAGAGACTCCGGAAGGCCGCTGGATGCGTCAACTGGCCGAGGCCTACCCCGGCGATCCCGGCATCCTTTCCCCGCTGTTTCTCAACCTGATTCTTTTGCAGCCGGGCGAGGCGCTTTTTCTCCCCGCCGGCGAGCTGCACGCCTATCTGGACGGGGTCGGCGTGGAAATCATGGCCAATTCCGACAACGTGCTGCGGGGCGGGCTGACGCCCAAGCACGTGGACGTGCCGGAGTTGATGGCCCGGGTCCGATTTTCGCCTCGCCGTCCGCCGGTGCTGAAGCCCGCGCCGGTCTCGGCGGTGGAGGCGGCCTATGAAACCCCCGCCGAAGAGTTCCGGCTAACCGAGGTTTCTCCGACCGATTCTCCGGCCGACTTGCGGGTGGAAAGCGTGGAAATTCTGTTGGGAATGGAAGACGGTTCGCGGCTGCTGGTTCCGGATACCGGGCAAGCGTTGGCCCTCGGCCGGGGGGAGACGCTGCTGGTACCGGCGGCGGTCGGTCGATATACGGTTTCGGGCGCGGGCCGGTTTTTTCGGGCCTCGGTGCCCGCGGGAAGGTAAAACCAATTGACGGACGCGCGGATCGGAAAGGCCCCGATCCGCGGGTCGCCGGAGGTTGCGGTATGGGATTTTTCAATGCCATCGCCTTCTGTCCCCGATGCGGGGGGGACGTCTGGGTCCGGTGTCCTTCCCCTCGGCATCTCCTTCACCTCAAGATTTCCTTGCTGACCTTGGGAATCTGGATCGTTCCGTGGCTGTTGCTGACGTTGTTGTCCGGACCGTGCCGTTGCGCCCGGTGCGGGACCCTCGCCCAGGGGAAAGTGGTCGGTGGTCCCGTGGCCGATTTCGCCCATCCCTGGCGGGAAGAGCGGTTCGCGCCTCGACAAAAGCGGATTCCCCGGGTCGATTTTAACACGATCCTGGTGCAAAAAGGGCTCGTGTTTTACGCGTCCACCCGATCCATTCGGGCTTGAGGACGAATTCCGCATCGGAGCGGGAGGGCGGAACGGCGTTCCGCTCCGTTTTTCCACGCCCCAAACCCCTGCCCCAAACGGGTTCCGCCTCCTTCATTTCCAGCCAGTTCCGCCAAACCCGCTCCATTTGGAGGCGGGCAATGAACGGGGGCGTCCCATTGGTTGGGGGCGCATGCGATCGGCCCTTGCCATTTTTGGCCAAGATGAACCGAGTTTCATCCAACTTGCCGGATTCACATCCACAAAAGGAGTGCTCATGCCGTCTCTCGCCGACGCCAATCTTTTCCGCCCGGCCGCTTACGTAAACGGAAAGTGGATTTCCGCCGATTCCGGCGGAATCGACGTGACCAACCCGGCCACTGGCGAAGTCATGGGCCAGGTCCCGGTGTTGGACGCGGACGCCGTTTCCGAGGCGGTTGCCGCCGCCGAAGCCGCCTGGCCGGCCTGGCGGTCGAAAACCGCCGGAGAAAGGGCCGGGATTCTCCGCCGCTGGCGCGATTTGATGATGAAGCATCAGGAAGACCTGGCCCGGCTGATGACCGCCGAGCAGGGCAAGCCGCTGACGGAATCCCGTGGCGAAGTGGCCTACGCGGCGTCTTTCATCGAATGGTTCGCCGAGGAGGGAAAACGGGTCTACGGCGACACGATCCCCACCCACACGCCGGACGCCCGGATTGTGGTGATTCGGGAGCCGGTGGGCGTTTGCGCGGCGATCACCCCGTGGAATTTTCCATCGGCCATGATCACCCGCAAGGCCGGGCCCGCCTTGGCCGCCGGTTGCACGATGGTGGTGAAGCCGGCCGGCCAGACGCCGTTTTCCGCCACCGCCTTGGCGGAGCTGGCGGAGCGGGCCGGAATTCCGGCGGGCGTCTTCAACGTGGTGACCGGCAAATCCTCCGTGGTCGGCCCGGCGCTGACCGGCGATCCCCGGGTGCGCAAGCTGACCTTCACCGGCTCCACCGAAGTGGGCCGGACCCTGATGCGGGCGTGCGCCGACACGGTGAAAAAAATCTCCCTGGAGCTGGGCGGCAACGCGCCCTTCATCGTTTTCGACGACGCCGACCTGGACGCCGCCGTGGAGGGCGCCATAGCCTCCAAATACCGAAACACGGGACAAACCTGCGTCTGCGCCAACCGGATGCTGGTGCAGTCCGGCGTTTACTACGCCTTCGCCGAGCGGCTGGTGGAAAAGGTGAAGGATCTGAAAGTGGCCGACGGCTCGACCGAAGGCGCGGACCAGGGACCGCTGATCGACCAAAGCGCACTGGAAAAGGTGGAGGCGCTGCTGGCGGACGCGAAGGAAAAGGGCGCGGAGGTGATGACCGGCGGCGAGCGGCACGAGCTGGGCGGCACCTTCTTTCAGCCCACCGTTCTCACCGGCGCGACGCCGGAGATGCGACTGGCGAAGGAGGAAATCTTCGGCCCGGTGGCCCCGCTGTTCCGGTTCGAAACCGAGGCCGACGCCCTGAAAATGGCCAACGATACCGAGTTCGGCTTGGCCGCATATTTCTATTCCCGCGACATCGGCCGGGTTTGGCGGGTTTCCGAAGGGCTGGAATACGGCATCGTGGGCGTGAACACCGGGCTGATTTCCACCGCCGTGGCCCCCTTCGGCGGGATGAAGCAGTCGGGCATCGGCCGGGAAGGTTCCCGCTACGGCATCGAAGAGTTCGTGGAGATCAAGTACCTGTGCATGGGCGGAATTCAGGAATCGTGATGGAATTGGGAGCGGAAACGGCGGTTCGCGACAGGGTTGCGGTTTCTCCGCCTCCGGCGCGGGCCGGGAAACCTTCGCGGCCGGAATCGCGGGAGAAAGCCGATCTGCGGACCCGGCTGACCCGGCCGCTGACCATCCGGGGCCGGGTGTTGGAATCCCGGCTGGTGCTGGCCCCGCTGTCCAAGCTGGGGAACGTGGCCTTTCGGGAATTGGTGGCGGAATACGGCGGCTACGGCCTGCTGTTTTCGGAGATGACCGGCTCCCGCTCCGTTCCCCACGGCCGGAGCCATCTGGAAAACGGCTACGTTTGGCGGGACGAGGAGCTGCCCCGGCTGGTCTGCCAGCTCTACGGCAGCGAACCGGAAGAGATCGCCGAGGCGGCCCGGCACGTGGCGGCGGCGGGCTTTTTCGGAGTGGATTTGAATTTCGGCTGCGCCGTGGCCTCGGTCTGCAAGCACGGCTGCGGGGCCAATATTTTGAAGGACCCGGATTTGGCCGGGCGGATCGTGGCGGCGGTTCGGAGGGCGGTGGACGGGCCGCTGTTCGTGAAATACCGCACTGGCTGGCGGGACGATCCCGAAGCGGCCGCGGACTTCGCCCGCCGGTTCGAGGACGCGGGCGCGGATGCTCTCACCTTCCATCCCCGGGTCGCGCCGGACCGGAGGACGCGACCGCCCCGATGGGACTACATCGGCCGGGTGGTGGAGGCGGTTTCGATCCCGGTGTTCGGGAACGGCAACGTGTTCGACGCCGGAGACTGCGCCCGTATGCTGGACGGAACCGGCTGCGCCGGGGTTGCCCTGGGCCGGCTGGCGGTGGCGCGGCCCTGGATCTTCGCGGAATGGACCGGCGGGGCGGATTTCGACGGACGGGAATACGGCCGCTGCGCCCTCCGCCTGCTGGACTTGCTGGAACATCACTTCGCCCCCACCACGGCCCTCCGCCGCTTCTACAAATTCGCCCCCTACTTCGCCGCCAATTTCCGCTTCGGCCACGCCTTCCTCTCCACCATCCACAAAGCCAAAACCCTGGAAGCGCTCCGGGAAACCCTGGAGAAGTTCTTCTCCAGGGAACCCGACATCGTGGGGCGGTTGAATCCGGGGTTGTTTCGGTAGGCGGCCGGGAGTTTGACGGTTTCCATGTTCCCGCCTTGGTTTCCCATGGCCCCGCCCGCGGTTTCCGGTTCGTTCACTTTTTTCCCAAAATTGCACCCGACTGGAAAATCGAAAGAATGAGATGAGACGGTTTACCTCCTACGGCCCGGTGAACGAGCGCAAGCATTTCATTCTGCCGCGTTCGGAACTGGTGGAGTCTTGCGCGGACCACCTGATCGACGATCCCGAAGAGGGCGGCCATTTTTTTACGATTTGGGCGCCGCGCCAGACCGGCAAGACGTGGCTGGCCCGCCGGGCGAAGGGCGCCATTGAATCCCGGCATCCCGGCCGGTTTTCCGTGGGGCTGGTGTCGGTTCAGGGAGTCGTCATGAAACCGGACGAGCCGGAAGAGGCGTTTCTGGACCGCCTTCCCCTTCTTTTTTGGGAAACCTTTCGGATCGAAATGGATTCGCCGCCGAAATCCTTCGAGGAATTCAAGAATCTGTTTTTGCGGGAAAAGGGGCTGTTCCGCAAGGGGCTGTTCCGCAAGCCGCTGATCCTTTTCATCGACGAATTCGACTCGCTCCCCCGCCGGGTGATCGACCGGCTCGTCACGGTGTTTCGCGACATGTATTTGAAGCGGGACAGTTATGTTCTCCACGGTCTGGCCTTGATTGGCGTCCGCGCAGTGCTCGGAGTGGAAAGCGAGCGGGGTTCGCCGTTCAATGTTCAACGCTCCCTCCATGTTCCCAATTTTTCCCGGGAGGAAGTGGCGGAATTGTTTCGGCAGTACCGGGAGGAAAGCGGCCAGGCCGTGGCGGCGGAAGTGGTGGAGAGGCTATACGAAGTCACCCGGGGCCAGCCGGGTTTGGTGGGATGGTTTGGCGAGCTGTTGACGGAAACCTACAACCCCGGAGACGGCGCCGCCATCGACCTTGGGGTCTGGGACGACGTGTTTCGCCTGGCCCGGGTCAAGGAATGGAACAACACCATTCTGAATTTGATTCGAAAGGCCAAGGGGGAATACCGGGCCCATATCCTGGAGCTATTCACCCGCTCGGACATCCCCTTTACCATCGACGCCGAGTGGTGCGGATACGCCTACCTCAACGGCATCATCGACGTGGAAACCGTCACGGATTCCCGGGGAAAGAAAACGGAAATCTGCCGATTCGCCAATCCATTCATCCAGCACCGGCTCTACAACGCCCTTGCGGTGGAATTCAGCGGAGAAAAATCCCCGGTGTTGGTATTGGAGCCGCTGGACGAGCTGAATGACGTGTTTTTGGAATCGGGCGTGGACATTCCGGCGCTGCTGGAGCGATACAAACGGTATCTGGCTCGACTCCGAGACGCCCGGCGGGACCCGTGGAAAGGCCAGCCCCGGCGGTCGGACCTGCATCTGAGCGAGGCGGCGGGTCACTTCCATCTGTATTCCTGGCTGAAACAGGCGGTGGAGGAATTTTGCGTGGTCAGTCCCGAATTCCCCACGGAAAACGGGCGGGTGGATTTGCACCTGGATTGCGGCGGAACGGTCGGCGTGATCGAGGTGAAGAGCTATGAAAGCCGGCCGAAGCTGGAAAAGGCGAAGGCTCAAGCGGCGGCGTATGCGGAAAAATTGGGACTTGGGTCCATTGCCCTGGCGGTGTTTGTGCCAGTGATGGATGAAGCGGTTTTGGACCAGCTTACCGGTGAAAGTGAGATTGGCGGGGTTCGGGTGGCGGTGGTGGCAATTGGTTGGATGTGAGCAAGGGGAGCCAAGTGTTAGGTGGAGGGATTCCATTCCTTCCAAGGCGCATCGACATCTTGCAAAAGAACCGGGATGTCCGTTTCGATAATTCCCCACACGATTCGGTTGCCGATTCCATCGTAACCTTGAATCAAAATGTTCCGAAACGAAATGGCACTCCGATAATCCCCGATTTTCTTCAGCAATTCCGGATCGTCTTTTCTTATCCGATTTAATGCCTCCCCGACGATTTCAAACTTCCTTTCGACCGCGCTTCTCAGAAAATCATCGGCTTCATAATCGGAAAACGATTTTCCATTAACGAAACGGAGAATCGACTGAATGGCTTCGCGAATATCGAAGAGGTGTTTGCGGACGCTATCCTTCATAAAGATTCACTTTTTCTTCTTGAACTTTTTCGCGGAAATAGGGATTCTTGAGGCAATCCGGCGTCAGGAGGTCGATTTTGCAGTGGAAGGTATCCTCGAAGGAATGGAGGAGGCCGAAAAAGCGTTTGGAAGGTTCCTTGTCAAAATTATCGAATTCAACCAGAAAATCTAAATCGTGGACGGGGGCGTCGTCCTTTCGTGTTGCCGAACCAAAAAGATCCAACCGTTTCACTTTATATCGATGACATGCGGGCGCGACTTTTCGTTTGATTTCTTCAAATGGAATTTTTTCGGACATTTCCTTCCCTCCTTTGGAACCGTAAAACCCTGGCGATGGCCGCCTCTTTCCCTCGCACATCATCGGTCATTTTTTCTTGGAAAGGCTTGCGAGGATGTTTTCATCCGAGACGGGGGAGGCAATTATTTTCGCGTCACGAGCTTTCCGTGGTTTCCTTCTGGATCAAGGAGCGCAGGGCAAGGTTGACCGATTCGGAATCGGGGAAGTGGCGTTTGATGTCCGGGTCCAGCATGACGGAGCCGTCTTTTCCGGTGAAATACTGGATGGATACGGAACCGTCTTCGTTGTGGATGGTGACGGTGTGGCCTTGTCGATAGGCTTTGTGGTGCTTGCCTCGGACGCCGTTGGAGAAGTCGTATTCTTCGCGCATTTTCAAATCGTTTTTCTCTTCGAGATTTTCTTTCGAACCCATCCGAAATCCAATGCGATTTTCCGGGACAAAACATCGTGCCCGGTCGCCGGGGAATGAATCCCCCGGCTCATTCCAAAAAGCACCCTAAAGGGCGCTCCTCTGCGAATCAAGGAGCGAGCCCGCTTCAGCGGGCTTTTTCGGATTCAGCCGGGGGATTCATTCCCCGGCGGGCGGATGGCACATTCT
>JBKHDD010000103.1:0-17429 GCA_046541515.1 Desulfococcaceae bacterium | reverse complement strand
ATATCTTTTAACTAATTCGTCCATTGACGATGGTTATGGGTGTTGAATGTACGCTTCGACGCTTGACCGCCCGGCTTTCTGTGATAGGATGTTTTTTTCTCAGACTCCCATGGGCTTTCCGACCGTGAACGAGAGAGGGAAAGGCCCGGCCAAGGTCGCGGGGACCGTCCACCCATTTTCGGTCCACCCCGAAAGGCCTTGGAATCCCGCGACGCGGAGGAATTCGCCATCCGTTGGAGCGATTGAACAAAGGGGGAACGTTCATGACCTTGACCGCGCCGCCTTGGAATCCCGACCGATATATCGCGGCGGCGCGTTTCGCTGCGGAGGTTCATCAAGGTCAAACGGTTCCGGGAACCGAATTGCCCTACCTGCTCCACGTTGCCACCGTCTGCGCCGAGGTGATGGCGGCGGTTTCGGCGGAGCCCGAGGACGATCCGGATCTGGCGGTGCAATGCGCCCTGCTCCACGATGCGATGGAGGACGCGGGCGTCGCCCATGAAGCCCTGGCGGAGCGGTTTGGAACCCCGGTGGCGGACGGCGTGGCGGCGCTTTCCAAAAATCCAAAGATTCCCAAGGCGGAACGGATGGCCGGCAGCCTCGCCCGGATTCAAGGGCGGCCCTTTGCCGTCTGGAAAGTGAAGCTGGCGGACCGGATCACCAATCTCCAGCCGCCCCCGCCGGGATGGTCCGGCCGAAAAATCGCGGCCTACGCCGAGGAAGCCCGGCGGATTCTTCAGGAACTTGGCGAGGCGAGCCCATTCCTTTCCCGGCGGATGGAAGCGAAACTGGCTCAATACGAAAAATGGATTGCCGACGCCGCGCCTCGGCGAGAATCCGGAAGACGACGATCTTAAAAAGGACGCCATGAAAAGCTACCGGAAAGAACTCTGGTTCAACGTGCCCACCCGCCGCGCCTTTCTGAACATCACGCCCCAGATGGAAAAATGTCTGGACGAAAGCGGCATCCGGGAGGGGCTGATCCTGGTCAACGCCATGCACATCACCGCCTCGGTCTTCATCAACGACGACGAATCCGGGTTGCACCACGACTACGACGTCTGGCTGGAAAAACTGGCCCCCCACGAGCCGGTCTCCCAGTACCGCCACAACGTGGGCGAGGACAACGCCGACGCCCACATGAAACGGCAGGTCATGGGCCGGGAAGTGGTCGTGGCCGTCACCGAAGGCCGGCTGGACTTCGGCGCCTGGGAACAAATTTTCTACGGCGAATTCGACGGCCGCCGGAAAAAGCGGGTATTGGTGAAGATTATCGGAGAGTAGGTCGGAGAAACAAAAACAAGCGCCTTTCATTGTTCCAAATTCGGCGTAGGGGCGTATTGCATACGCCCCGGCCCGTTAACCACCGACCGCCGGGATTCCGAAACCATTGGCGGCAACGTGCCGGATTCGGCGAGGGCGAATGCAATTCGCCCCTACAAATGGGGTCCTGTGGAAACCTGAATTTCCGGCATTTCGATTTTTTTGAGATAAATTGATTAAAAACGGCCCGGAGGGATTCCGGGATCCCTTTCCGAAAGCAGCCATGCGGAATTTTCGAAATATTTTCCGGCGAAAACCCCGCGATCCCAACGCGCCCCGGCCGACGTGGCGAAAGTGGACTTTCCGCCTGTCCCTGGTCCTGGGCACGCTGTTCGTCATCGCCCTGGGTATCTACGTTTTTTTCCTCGCCATGCTGGCCAAGGACTGGTTCGCGGAGAAAAAATGGGAGATTCCGGCCCGGGTCTACGCCCGTCCGCTGGAGCTGTTCACCGGCCTGGAGCTGGATTCGGATGATTTGCGGACGGAACTGGAGCGGGCCAGCTATCGAAAGGCGGACCGGATCGACACGCCCGGCAGCTATTCCCGCCGGGCCGACACCTTTACCATCTACAGCCGACCTTTTTCCTTCCCCGACGGGGAGGAACCGGGCCGGAAAATTCGGCTGGACCTTCGCGGCGGGCGGGTTCGGGCATTGACCTCGGTGGACACCGGCGACCGGCTTCCCCTGGTTCGGCTGGACCCGGCGCTCATCGGCAGCTTCTACCCCACCCACAACGAAGACCGAATCTGGGTGCGGTTCGACGACCTGTCGCCCAGGGTGATTCAGACCATCCTCGCCGTGGAGGACCGGGACTTTTACGATCACATCGGCGTAAAACCCATGGCCATCCTCCGGGCGCTGATCGCCAACATCCGGGCGGGCCGCACGGTGCAGGGCGGCAGCACCCTCACCCAGCAGCTCGTCAAAAACCTGTTCCTGGACCGCCGCCAGACCCTGCGCCGGAAATTCGACGAGGCCGTCATGGCCTTGAGCCTCGAAGTGTTCTACGAAAAGGACCGGATTTTCGAGGCGTACATCAACGAAGTCTACCTGGGGCAGGACGGGAACCGGGCCATTCACGGGTTCGGGCTGGCCAGCCGGTTCTACTTCAACCGGGCGCTGGAGGACCTGCGGCCCCGGGAAATGGCGTTGCTGGTGGGGCTGCTCAAGGGACCGTCCCACTACAATCCCCGGCGGTATCCGGGGCGGGCGAGGGGGCGGCGGAACATCGTCCTCGGCGTGATGGAGAATCTCAAACTCCTTCGCCCGGACGAAATGAAGGCGGCCAAGGAAGCGGACCTGGGCGTCACCCCCGAGCCGCCCTCGGGCACGAGCCCCTTCCCCGCCTTTTTGGATCTGGTCCAGCGCCGGCTGCTGGAAGAATACCGGGAGGAGGACCTTCGCACAGAGGGACTCCGCATTTTCACCACCCTCTCGCCCCAGGTGCAGGAGACGGTCAACGAATCGGTCCGGAACCGGCTTTCCCGGCTGGAGCGGGACCGGGGCCTGAAATCCGGCAAACTGGAAGCGGCGGTCATCGTCACCTCCACCGGCGGCAACGAGGTGCTGGCCTTGGCCGGCGGCCGGTCCGGCGCGGCGGCGGAATTTAATCGCGCCCTGGACGCCCGGCGTTCCGTTGGCTCGCTCATCAAGCCGGTGGTCTACCTCGCCGCGTTGGAGCGGCCGGAGCGCTACACATTGGTCACCCCGCTGGACGACACCGAATTCCGGCTGGACATCCCGGGCCAGGGAACCTGGTCGCCGGTCAATTACGACAAGGAATACCACGGCTTCGTGCCGCTGTACCGCTGCCTGGCCCGGTCCTACAACGTGGCCACGGTTCGGCTGGGCATGGAGCTGGGGCTGGACGCCGTTTTCGACACGCTCTCGCGGCTGGGCGTCAACCGGGAGTTCCCGGAATACCCCTCGGCGCTCTTGGGGGCGATTTCTCTCAGCGTGCTGGAAATGGCCCAAGTTTACCAGACTTTCGCCGCCGGCGGCTTCAGCTCGCCCGTCCGCGCCATCGAGGCGGTCTACCGCCCAGACGGCGAAAAGCTGGAGCGCTATCCCCTCACCGTCCGGGAAAGCATCGATCCGGCCGCCGTCTTTTTGCTCAACAAGGCCCTCCAGGCCGCGGTAATGGAGGGCACGGCCCAAGGCCTGAATCGGTTGCTGCCCCGCCCCCTGGGCGCGGCGGGCAAAACCGGCACCACCGACGAGCTGCGGGACAGCTGGTTCGCCGGCTTCTCCGGGGACCGGCTGGCGGTGGTCTGGGTGGGCCGGGACGACAACCGGTCCAGCGGGCTGACCGGCTCTTCCGGCGCGTTGCCGCTTTGGGCCGACATCATGGGCGGGGTTCGAAACGCGCCGCTGAATCTGGCGGAACCCGGGGAGATTCGGTGGGTCGTCGCCGACCCGGAAACCGGCCTGCGGACCGACCGTTCCTGCCCGGGCGCGGTGTCGATCCCGTTCATCGCCGGCTCCGAGCCCAAGGAATTCGTCTCCTGCGACGCCCAGGGGAACCGACGGCGCAAACGTCCAGGCGAAGACGCCAAACCCACCAACCTCCTGGATTGGCTAAAGGATATCTTTTGATGAAACCATTCGGCATCATCGGTCTCTTCATGGCCGGCGCGCTCCTGATTCTTTCCAGTTGCGCGCCGGTGGCCACCGGACCGCCTCGGACATCGGACGGCACCGTCTACGACGCCCAAGGCAATCCAATTTACGTGCCCAATCCCCAAATGCCGGAACAGCCCGCGCCCGGAAGGGAACCGCCCGGCGACATCGCCGGGGCGGAACGAGGGAGGCCGGAAAACGGGCCGCAATCCGCCCCGGAACCGCCGCCGCGGATTGGAAGCGGCGACGGCGGAGGGTCCCGGGACGGCCACCTGATCGCGGCGGTTTCCCCCCTGCGGGAAAAGGCCCGGGAGCAAATGGACCGGGGCGAATACGACCGGGCACTGGCCACCGCCGAACGGGCCATCCGGATCGACGGGACGAATCCCGAGCTGTGGCAGCTCATGGCCCGCATTCAGATCAAGCGGGAAGAATTTGCCCAGGCCGAGCAATTGGCCCGGAAATCCAACATGCTGGCGGGAAACAACGACTCCCTCCGGGCGGAAAACTGGCGGATCATCGCCGATTCCCATTCCGGGCGCGGAGATCGCTCCCAAGCCGAGGAGGCCCGCCGAACCGCCAAACGGCTGGAAGGCCGCTGAAGCCTCCCGCGAACTCGAACTGGAATCGATCTCATTTTATGACCGACTCTTCCCGAAATTCCCTTCTGTGCCCCAACTGCAACCGGCTGGTCGCCAAGGACGAGCCCAAATGCCCCCATTGCGGCGTCTCTCGTCCCGGCGCCTGGTGGAAAAGCAATCCGCTGACCCGGGGGCTGGGCCAGGGCGATCTGGTCATCCGGGGCATCATCGTCGTGAACGTGGCCTTTTTCGCCGTTTCCTTGCTTCTCTGGCCGGTCACTCCAAATTTCATGAATCCGCTTCGGGCCTTCGCGCCCTCCAGCGAGAGCCTTTTCTTCCTGGGGGCCACCGGAACCATCCCCATTGCCCAGGACGGCCGGTGGTGGACGCTGGTGTCGGCCGGTTTCCTTCACGGCAGCCTGCTTCACATCATCTTCAATATGCTGGCCTTTCGGCAACTCGGCGCCCTCGTGATTCACACCTTTGGCGTGTATCGGATGGTGACGATTTATCTGGTCACGGGCGTTTTGGGCTTTCTGGCCTCCTACCTGGCCGGCGTGGCGTTCACCATCGGCGCATCCGCCTCGGTATGCGGGTTGATTGGGGCGTCGCTATATTACGGCAAAAGCCGGGGAGGCAGCTTCGGCGAAGCGGTCTTTAAACAGACCTCCGGCTGGCTGGTCGGACTCTTCCTCATCGGCCTCATGCCGGGAATCAACAACTGGGGCCACGGCGGCGGAATTTTGGCCGGCATCCTGGCTGGATTTTTCCTGGGCTATACCGAACGCCGCCGGGAAGGCATCACCGACAAACTGCTGGCTTTGACCTGCGCACTGGTCGCAACCGGCGTTCTGGCCTATGCCCTGACCACCGGGATTTGGATTCGAATCACATCCTGAATTCCCATTTTTACCGGAATCCCGTCCCCCGCAATCGCGTGGGCAAAAGGAGGCAATCCTGGCAACGGAACCGTTTTACACCGTGGAATCCGATCCGCCCATCGCCCGGGTATTCCTGAATCGGCCGGAGAAGAAAAACGCGATGAACCCGCCCGCATGGCGGGAAGTCCCCGAAGTGTTCTCCGCCCTGGACGCCGATCCGGACGTCCGGGTCATCCTGCTGGCGGGCAACGGCCCCTGCTTTTCCACCGGCATCGACATCGCCGGGATGATCCCGGAAATTCCCGAACTGCTGGAGTCTGAACAAAAGGGGGGCGTCAAATGGCGGCTGCTCCCCAAAATCCGCGACCTGCAGGAGGCCATAAACGCGGTGGAGCGGTGCCGGAAGCCGGTCATCGCCGCCGTTCACGGCCACTGCCTGGGCGCGGGGCTGGACTTGGCCTCGGCCTGCGACATCCGGCTGTGCAGCCGGGACGCCCTCTTTTCCCTGCGGGAGGCGGCGGTGGGCTTCGTCGCCGATGTGGGCGTCCTCCAGCGGCTTCCCCGAATTGTGGGCCAGGGAATGGCCCGGGAACTGGCTTTCACCGCCGCCTTTGTGGACGCGGAACGGGCCCGCCGTATCTTGCTGGTCAACGAGGTGTTCGAAGACCGGGCCGACCTGTTGGATGCCGCCAGGGCCATGGCGACGGAAATCGCGGAAAATTCACCCCTGGCCGTTCAGGCTTCCAAGGACGTCTTGAATTTCAGCGCGGGCCGACCCGTGGAAGACGGATTGCGCTATGTCGCGTCCGTCAGCGCCAACATTATCCCGTCCTACGACCTGCTGGAGGCCATGGCCGCTTTCTCCGAAAAAAGAAAACCGATTTTCACCGGAAAATAATTCTTCATTCCCGCCTTTTTCCACCGCCCCCCCTGCGGTGATCTGTTTCACGGTTTTTTTGGTCTTCATTCACTGGAGAGCAATCCCCATTTTTTGTAGTTGACCCATGAATTCGCCCCCACATTTTTTGAAGATGCTCCATCCCGTCGATTCCTTCCATCCCTTAACCATCCGAAACAAAAATCCTTTTCTCAAATAGCGGCAAGCCTTCGCCAGGGCGTCCAAGGCTGGCACTCTTCCTGCAAAAGGTAAAAGCACAATCTCACGGAAAAAGCCAAACCCGTCGCGAGACGGGGACGGAAAGCCACGGGTCCGCCGGGGGCGGATAGCCGGGTTGCCTAAAAAACCATTAGGTTATCCGGCTTTTCTTTTTGGGAGAAGCCGGGGCGACCGGGAGGCTCAAGATGAAAAACACTGTCCGCTTAATTTTGTTGTCGTTGCTGTTCCTGTTCACCTTCCTTGGGATTGCCGGCGCGGTTCCCGCTTTGGGCGCCGCCTATGCGGTTTCCGAACCGGCCTCGATGGTGGTCATCGGGTTCGCTCTGATCGGGCTGGCGGAAATTCGCAAAAAACTCTAATCCTCCCAATTCGGTCTTCACCGACCATCGCGGGGCAACCTTGGTCGGCCGCTTCGAGATCGGATTTCTGGAAAACCGACCCAACTTCAGCCGCCCCATCACGGGTCGATGGCGGGTACGGTCCCGAAGAATTCGAATTTAACAGGCCGCAAAAGCTTCAGAAGGGCGCCATCGTTTGGTTGGAAGAGGCCGGCCCATAAGCGCCGGTCCGGGAAAGGAATAAAAGCGATCCATTCCAACCCAACCGGAAAAAGTGCGTTTCACCCAAAGACGACGGGCCGTTTTCCCAAGGGAAAACGGCCCGTCGCGCGTTTGATTCCCAATCCGCAACTTTTGTGGGACCGGATTTCATCGATTGAAATTTCGCCGAAGACCTTCAGGGCCTTCGACGGCGCAACGCGTCCATTGAGGCGCGGGTTCAAAAGATGGTCCAGCTCTCGCCCCTGCTCAAGGGGACGGAGAAAAAACCGAAAAAAAAGCGTTGATCACGGATTCAGGGGAAATCCCCGCAAGGCAGGGACGATCCACGCATTCAGGCCGTTCCGGTTCCTCGAAGCAGGCCGGACAAATCGGGGCGGAACCGGCCACAACCGCGACCCGCAAGCCCGACGGCCGCCATCGCGCAGGGTCGGAGGGACCAAAAATTGCCACCGTGGGAAGCCCCAGAAACGCGGCGAGGTGGCTCGCGCCGGAATCATTTCCAATCAAACCGGCCGCCCCTTCCAGCCGTTCCGCCAGCGCCACCAGGCTTTCCGGCGCCAACACGTCTTCCCCCCGGTCCAGCACGGCCGCTTTCCAGGCGGACTCGGCCGGCCCCATCAGAAATTCCGTCGGAAAACCGTGCGCCCGAAGCGCCTTGGAAACCGCCAGAAAGCCATCCAAATCCCAATTCTTTCGAGGGCTTCCCGAACCGGGATGAAGAAAGACCGATCCGGAAGAGGATTTTTTCCCCCCGGGCATCGTTTCCGGCGCCAATTCCCAGCCTGCGTTTTTCATTTCGTTTTGAATAAAATCGATCACATGAATTCGCCGTCCCACCGGGGGACGGGGCGGAATTCGCCATACCCGGGGCCCCGGTACGGATCGGATGGCCGCTTCCGGCGATTCGGAGAGGGAAAAAAGAAGAACGTCGTCGTATTTTTTCATAAACTCGGATAGTTCGGGATCGGAAATCGACGGCTGATACAACCCCGAGAATCGGGCCGATTCCCGCCAGAACCATTGATCCGCGATCCCCAAATGCACCGCCAACGCCCCCTGCCCGGCCCCGCAAAGGATATCCAGGGAATCAAATTGCTTTCGCAAGGCGAGCAGGATGGGAAACGTGAGGACCAGGTCCCCCAGGGCCCCGGGGTGCACCACCAACAATTTGCGGAAGGGATTCACGGCAAGGATGTCTCCGAGGGAAAACCGGCGAAGGAAAAAGAAAACCTGCCGGGCGCCGGCTGCGGAACAAATAATGGAGTATTCGACAAAACAAATCGCTTTTCCGAAAAATTGGGCTACTCCCTGCAACATGGCATGGCGAGATGGACTTTTCCGCCCAATCCGACCATAAAAGAGATAATGTATGAATTTTCAAACAACTATACGGACCACCAAAAATCGCTGTTTCGTCGCCCAGCCGCCGATCGAATCTGCAAAATTCGGAGAAGGCCAAAATAAAAAAGAATTATCCCATTAAATCTTCCAAAATTGGCCACGGGCAATGCCGCCTTTGTTGGCGGCGATTTGCGACGCCGCCTTCCGCATCCCAGACCCGCCCGGCGCAACCGAATCCGGAAGGCAACGGGATGGTTGCCCAAGGAACGAGGCGTCGATTCTGGCGGAAGCGGCGCCTCCGGCGGAGAGAAACCGATTCCGTTTTCCAGGGCATCAGGGCGGACCGGTCGGATGAAGGCCGCGCCATTCCGATCAGGCGAGGGCGACGTAGGCGGGTCCCACCAGCAGAAGATTGTTGGTGAGGACCGTGTGGAGTCTTTCCACGGTGCTGCCGAAAACGAGGTCCTTGATGATCCCGTGGCCAAACGCCCCGGCGACGCAAAGCGCGTCATGGGGCGCCTCGTAGAGGTTTTCGTCCAGCGGCCCCTCGGTGAAAAAACGCCATTCCCGCGCGCGGGATTCCACCTCCTTGGTCAATCCGGCCTCATCCACGAGGTTTCGATAGGCCTCCGGGCTTGCTTCCGCCTGGGTGAAAATATCCAGCGGCATGGAAGACAGGCGACTGATCCGCAGGCCCAGGCGCAGGGCGTTCACTGCGTTGGCCGATCCGCCGAAAAAGACCGTGACGCTCTTCCATGGCTTGAACACCGATCCGGTAATCAGCACGGGAAACTGCGCCGATATCACGATCCGGCGGACCCGAGGGCCGACGTAACCGAGCCCGATTTTGGAGGAGAGGTCGCCGATGCTTCGGGGACAGCACATGAAATCGAAATGGGTGGGCACGTCCGGAAGCGTGGAGGCGGTGAAATTTTTGGGCTCGAACAGCCGAACTTCAAAGCCGGCTTCGGAAAGGAGCGCCTCCAGATGCGGCCGGGCGGTGTCCGGCGCGGTCAGGTAGGAGCCGTCCAGGTCCACCTGCACCACGTCGTTGTCAAAATACATGAGAAACTTGGTGAATCGGGGAATGTACACCTCGGGAACCGCCTGGATTTGGCGGCAGAAGTAGAGGGAGTGGAGAAGGGTTTCCCGCCCCAGGGGCGTGTTGCGAAAAATATGGAACAATCGGGACTGCATGGGATGCCTCTTTGGGGCCTGGCCGGGGGATCAGCCGGCGGTTTGGACGCGCAATTCCTTGCGATATTGGTCCAGCAGCGTCGCCTTGGAAATCATGCCCAAAAACCGTCCGCCGGAAACCACCGGAATGCTGAACAGCCGGTTTTCATCCATAAAACGAAGCACGTCGGACAAATCGTCGTCGGGCCGCACCGTATCCACGCCGGTCCGCATGATTTCCTCCAGCAGCACCGCGTCGTGCATCAGCGGATTGAACAGATAGGGGCGAACGTCGTCCAGGTAGATCATGCCGAGAAAACGGCCCGTTTTTTCGGCTTCCACCGGGAAGTAATTCCGGTGGGATCGCTGGATCACCTCCACGAACTCCCGCAGCCGCATATCGGGCCGAACCGCCAGACAGTCCCGTTCAATCAGCTCGTCCACGCCCAGGTCGGAAAGCACCCGGGCGTCGGTTCCCGGTCGAAGGAGCTGACCGCGGTCCACCAGCTCCTTCAGGTAAAAGGAAGCCGGCTCGATGTAGTGGCAGGCGGTGGACGACAGCGCGGAAACCGTGATCAGCGGCACGATGACGTCGTAGCCGCCGGTGATTTCCACGATCAAAAAGATGGCGGTCAGCGGGGCTTGCAACATGCCCGCCAACAGCCCCGACATGCCAAGCAGGGCGAAGCAGCCCTCGTCCGCCCAGGCGACGTTCGGCCAGACCCATTCCAGGCCGCGCCGATAGGCCAGTCCCGAAAGACTGCCAATGACCAGGCTGGGCGCGAAAATCCCGCCGGAGCCGCCCCATCCCAGGGTCAGCGAGGTGGCCAGAATTTTCAGCAAAGCCGCCAGGGCCGCGAAACCCATGCCGCCTTGGAACACGCCTCGGATCATCTCCTGGATGGAATGGTAGCCCTCCCCCATCACGATGGGAAAGAACAGGCCGACGAGGCCCACCAGGCAGCCGCCGATGGCCGCGCGGACATAGGCCGGCAGTCGAATGCCGCCGGCAAAATGGTGCATGCCCCGAAGCGCGCGGCTCAAGAGAATGGAGGCCGCCGCCGTCGCCGGGGCCAAACCGGCGGTGGCCAAAACATCCGCGAATCCGATGTCGAAACGCCGAACCCCGAACACGATCTGATCGCCCTGGAGCAGGTGGGAAATCTGGGTTCCGGCGACGGAAGCGATGGCGATGGGCACGATGTTCCGGGCCTTCCATTCGCCCAGCACCACTTCCACCGTGAACACCAGCCCGGAAATGGGCGCGTTGAAAATGGAGGAAATCGCCCCCGCCGCCCCGCAGCCCACCAGGGTGATCCGCTGGCGATCGTTGAGGGAAAAAAAACGGGCGATATTGGAACCGATGGCGGAACCGCTTATGACCACCGGCGCCTCCGGTCCCGCGGAACCCCCGGAGCCGATGGTCAGACAGGAGGAAACCAGCCGGGAAAAGGTGGACCGCATCCGGATCAGCCCGCCGTAGCGCGAAACGCTGTAAATCACCTCCGGGACGCCGTGGCCGGCGCCTTCCCGCATGACCTTGTTCAGAAACAGCGAAGACAAGGCCGCGCCAATACCGGGCAGGGCGAAGGCCCACCAGAAATGGCGATATCGCTCCACCCGGGCGGCCAGGCCCAGCAGGGATCGATTCAGCGCCACCGAGGCCAGCCCGCTGCAAATGCCAACGACGATGCCCATCAAAATCAGGAGCAGCCGGTCGTCCATGCGGAACACGGCCCAGCGGCCGGGCGTTCGCCATGAAAACAGGGTTCGGAGGGACACGGCCGGTTTCACGCCCCGGTTTTCAATTCCAGGCCGCGCTCCACCTCGGCGACGTGGGCCTCCAGCCGGTCCGGGCCCGGAACGGATCGCAGAACTTCCAGAAAATCGTCATCTCGGAGGCAGAAAGACAGCCGGGAAAGCAGGTGCAAGTGCCGGCGGGGGCCGGGACTCAGCAAGAGAAACAGCAGGAATACCGGTTTTCCGTCCATGGCCCCGTACGGGACCGGTTCCCGGAGGAATCCCGTGACGATCATGGACGTTTCCACCCCGCTCTCCTGGGGCGTCCGGGGATGGGGAATGGCCACCCCCTTGCCGATCCCGGTGGAGGTCATGCGCTCCCGCTGCAGCAGACGGTCAAACAAAGCCCGGCGTTCCGCCTCGGTCAGCTCCGGGACGCGGGCCACTGCGGAAGCCAGGGCGGTTTCCGCGTCTTCGCCGGCCAAGTCGTAATGGATACCGCCGCGCCGCATGGCGTCCAGCAAGCCATCCGGTTGCGTGTCCGGGATCGGGTCCTTGGGAGGCCGGGGGGGATCGAAGGGCAAATCGTTGTTCCGGGCCCATTTTTCCAGCACCGGACGGTCCACCAGATATTCCCCGCCGCTCTTGCGAATGGGGATCCGTCCCTGGCGCACCCAGCGCCGCACCGTTCGGGTGGGCAGGTCCAGCCCACTAGCCACTTCCTGTATGGTCAGTTTCATTTCACTCGCCCATCCTGAAATGAAAAAATCGGGATACCTTTGAACTCAAAATTTTTAGCTATACTCCCCTCTTTCGGGGAAATCAAGAGCATAAACACGGGAATAACGGGACGTTTTTCGCCGACGGCGGGAGTCCAACCAAACCAACCAGCGGGCGGAGGCATCCCCCCGCGCCAGCCCGCATCGATGGCTACCACTTCGTTTTTACGGCCGGTTTTGGCCGGCGGTTCCGACGGGAGGACCCATCGACCACAGGCGTGGGCCACCCAAGAAAGACGAAGTCTGCGGAGAAAATTCCCGGAAGCCGGGAAAGCGGTTAAACCCAGGGAGGGAAGAGAATTGGCGGATTCGCTTCGCCGGAGACGGAGGGTTTTCCGGCGTACCGCACCCATCGTCGAAAGGGTGTCGGGCCGCGCGGGATGCGTCCATGGTCCATCCGACGCCATCAAGCCTTGGAAATCCCGATTGGAACGCCATTGGACCGGATCGCGGGGGAAAGCGGGAACCGGTCAGCGCTCCAGCAAATGAACGATGCGCGGCGCGAGTCGAGCGCCGACCACCTCCACCCGGGCCGCGGTGACGGGATAATCGAACCGCCGCGGACCGGCGCTTCCGGGGTTCAGGTACAGGACGCCGCCGTTTTCCCGAACCGCCGGCTTGTGGCTGTGCCCGAAAATCACGGCCTGAAAGCCGGCCGCCGCAGGGTTCAGATCCAGCGCCCCCAGATCGTGGAGCAGATAAATGGTCGCCGCGCCCAGGGAAACGACCTCCACCGGGGGAAGCGAATCGGCCCAGCGGCCGTGGTCGGTGTTTCCCCGCACGGCGGTAACGGGAGCGATGCGGGACAGGGCGTCCAGAATCTCCCGGCTTCCCACGTCGCCGGCATGGAGAATCCGGTCCACCCCCGCCAGGGCCTCGGGAACCTCGGGCCGAAGCAGGCCGTGGGTGTCCGAAATCACCCCCAGCCGAATCGGCTCCCCGCCGGATTCACCCGCCATGGATTCGCCCCCGGCAATTCGCCCCCGCCATGGCCCCGCCCCTTTCCGGTTTCGATGCCGGACCGAAAATTCCAGATCCGACCGGCCGGGATCGCGTCATCCCTCCACCTTCTCGATCCGGCCGACGGCTTCCGCGAACGCCGGATCCTGGAGGAGGCGCTGGGAAAACTTGAGATACTTGGCCACGATGGAGCGGACCGCCAGCTGCAGGGCGTAGGGCTTCACCGGTTTCTCCAGCAGGTGGTTCACTTCGGAAGCCACGCACATATCCACCACTTCGTCGCTTGCGCTCCCGGTGATGATGATGGTGTCCTGGTACAGCGAGGGATATTTTTCTTCCAGAGCGTCCAGGAAGAAAAAACCGCTCTGCCGGTCCAGGTACACGTCCACCACGAAAACCGCGAGCCCCACCTCCCGATTCAGGCAGAAATCCCGGGCTTCGTCCGCGCGGGTAAACGTGTGGACGTCGCCCCACGTATAAAAGGATTGAATCGTCTTGCCCACCATCTGGCAGGTAATGGGGTCGTCGTCCACCACGATCACGTCAAGTCCGTTCGCCATTTCTTCGTCCTTCCCCGGCGCTTCTTCCGAATGGCCGGTTTGTGGCCCCGCTTCCAAAACGGGGAACGGCCGTCGCGCTCCGGCTTGCCGGGCGCGCGGGATCGCCGATCCCCCGGGACCGCGCTTCCGCGTTCGGCGTCAGATCATTCGCAGGGGGCCCGCCTGGCGGGCCCGTTCCAAGTCGCGCATATGCTGTTTCAGCAACTCGTACACCTTGGGGTGGGTGCAGATTTCGTAATACCGCCGATCGGTGGCGCCCACCACCCCCAGATTCCGGGGGCGGACCCGGGAGACGATGCCCTCCCGGACGACCAGCCGCCGATACTCGCCCGTGGGCAGCGGAAACCGGCCGGTGTAAAAGGTCAACCGATCCCCCTTCACCACCAGGCCGAACCGCTTGAGTTCGATTTCCTCCCGAAGTTTTCGAAACCCTCGAGGATTCAACTCGATTCCGTTGACGTTGTACCGAAGGTTCAAATCGTCGGCGGTGTCGGACAATTCCTTGTCGGAGGCCGCCTGATATACGTACAGGTTGAAAGGCGGGTTTTTTCCGGAAAACCGGCGGCGCAGGGAGCGGGCGCAACCGGCCAGCCGATCGGCGCGGTTGATGGCCGATGAGATCATAATCCGGTGGTCTCCGTCAAACAAAAAGGTCGGACGGCCCTTGGCATAGCTGACGCCGACGCCTAGCTCGATGTCGGGAAGTCCATGCTCCCGGTTTCGGGCGTTGTAATGCTGAACGATAAAGAGAATGCGCACGGCAAGCCCGCAGGCCCGGGAGACGGCGTACCAGTTTTCCGGCTGGTCTTGGTGCTCGAACAGGGAGAGGATGATGGCGTCTCCCTCCACGAAGACCTTTTCCGCGCCGTATTCGTCCAGGATACGGGAAATGGGTTCGAAAAAATTGAGACTGAAGTAGGAGGCCGGATTCAGCCCCTTTTTCTTCATCCGGAAGGCCAAATCGGTGGAGCCGCGCACGTCGGCCTTCAGAATGACATGGCCGATGATCGGCGTTTCCCGGTGATTCCGCTCCTTGGGCAGCAGAAACTCGTACAGCGTATGGTTGGTGCGGGACAGTTTCCGCGTGGCCTCGTCCTCCACCAGGTGAATGGTGTCCATTCCGGCTTTGAGCATTTGGAAATAACGAAAGTCCCGATGATACCGCGAGAAGTCTTTCATGAACCGCAACAGATAGGCCATTCGATTGCGGGGGGCCATCCACCGAACCCGACGCATGCGACGCTTGAGCGGCCCCAAAGTCAACGCCCGTCCGTAAAACTTTCGAAGCCGTCGAACCCGGGCGGCCAGCGTGCGGCGGGTCCGAAAGGAAACCATATACTGAAGTAGAAGCTGGGGAACCAGGGGCGGACAGTAGTCCCGGAAAATCGGCTGGATTTCATACATGGAGATGATTCGGCGCAAAAGTCCCGAGCGTCGAAACATCCGACAGGCCCGTTGAAGCCGCCGCCTTTGCGCGCGCGCCCGTTCCCGGAGTTCCCCCGGGGCCGCCGGCGGCTCTCCGCCCTCGCGGGCCTCGACGCCGTTCTCCCCCCTCCGGCCGCCTCCGTTACGCCGCCGTTCCTTGATTCGGAATCGAGTCTGAAAAAAATTGAACAACACTTCCACATTGCCGGCTTCCATCAGCCAACCGTTCACCAGGCCGTCGTCCAGGATGGCCGCCGTCTCGTCCCCGGCCGGGGCGGCCCGCTCGACCAATTCCCGAAACAGGCGATGCATGCGGTCCAGGACAGCCTCGTAGGTGTCGGGGTCTTCCAGCCGGTGGGCGAAAAGAATCTCGTACACCTCCAGAGTAAACCGGTCGTCCGGACGCGGCTCCCAAAGAAAGGGTTGATTCAGAAACCGCTCCGGAATAAGCGCTTCCGTCCCGAAGGTCACCCGGCGAATCTCCTGAATCTCCCCCCGGTGCACCTCCGACAGCAGTCCGAACACCTCTTTTCGCACCAAGAAACGAAGCCGCCCCTCGTTCTGGGAAATGGCCGCCAGCCGACGGCGCAAGTCCGCCGCCGCGTCTCCGTGGCGTCCCATTTCAAAACTCCCAATCGCGGCGTGGTAACGGGATTCCAGCTTTTCGAACTGGCGGTCCACCTCCCGCAAAATCAGTTTGACCACCGCGGCCACGGCCAGTCGATCGATCTGGGGTTCCTTTTCCAGCTTGCCCCGGTGGACGGCGTCCCGGAGCACCCGTCCGCAGGTTCGTTTGAAATGTTCCTGCTGCTTACGGACGCTGGCGCCCCAGTCCAGACTCAACACGTCCTGGGACCGGGTCCGCCGCGCCAGCAGATGAAGCAACAACTGCCGGGTGGCCTTCACGAGCCCGGGACTCAGGTGGACGTCGTGACGGATATTGTCCACGCCGGTCTGAAGCCGGGACAGGTCAAAGGAAAAATCGTTGGATTTCAGCGGCAATGCACTCATGGGGAGGGGGGGAGGCATTTCCGATTCGAATGGATTCCGAGGATAGGGAGAGCCATGCGGGCCAATTTCGGGAATTCGCGGCCGGCGGGACCCGGTTTCCGGAGGCGGGAACCGGGCGCGCCGCAGGGGCTCAGGCGGCCCCGAACCCCGTTCCGGAAAAAATTGTTTACAAAATCAGCCGGATTTAATATACGAACCGGGATGTTCGGGTGATTGCAACGGAACCTAATATACGCCAAGTTCCCCGGGATTCAAAGAGGTTTTTATGGCCAAAAAAAAGACCACGACCACCAAGAAAAAAACCACAACCCCGAAGAAAAAAACCACTGCGGCGAAAAAAGGCGCGACCACCGCCAAGACATCCGCCCCAAAAAAGACTGCGACGGCCAAAAAGGCCCCCGCAAAGAAGGCGGCCCCCCAAAAGAAAACCGGGAAAAGCTCGGACCTGCTGTTCCGAAGCTTCGACCGCTGGAAGCCGGACAAGCCGTATACGCCCCCGGACGACCCTCGTGCTGCGGACTATTCGGCGCCGCCCGCCGACAAGGGGGTATCCAAGGATATCCGCTTCCGGAAATTCGATTTTGATTTCGCCGCCTTGGCGAAGCCCCCAAAGGAAAAGCCGCCGGAGGAAAAGGCCAAGCCCAAGGCCCCCGTTGCCAAATCGGTTTCTGCGAAGGAACTGATCCGTCGGGATTTCGGGACCTGGAAGCCCAAGACCTTTTACTCCCCCGCCCCTTCGGAAAACGCCGACCGGTACAGCGCGCCGGGTTTTGGCTCCAACGTGGATCGGGACGTCTTGCTCCGGAAGTTCGACGACATCGACTTCGCGGCGGTCGCCAAACCGCCCAAGCCCGTGCCGCCGCCCCGGAAACCGGTCTCTCGGGAAGAATTGATTCGCCGGGATTTTGGCGCCTGGAAGCCGAAAACTTATTACGCGCCCCCCGAGAAGGATTCCGCCGCCGACTACGGCGCGCCGGGCTTCGGGGCGGGCGTCAAGCGGGACGTGCTGACGCGGAAGTTTGACGACATCGACTTCGCCGCCATCGCCAAACCGCCCAAGCCGCCGGCCCCGCCCCGGAAACCGGTGTCTCGCGAGGAACTGCTTCGAAAGGATTTCGGCGCCTGGAAGCCTGAAACCCCATATACGCCGCCGCCCGCCTCGGACGCTGGACAGTTCTCCGCACCGCCCATGGACGACGGCGCGTCCCGGGACGTCCGGTTCCGGAAATTCGATTTCGATTTTGAAGCCCTGGCCCGGGAAGCGGAGCAAAAACGGGCCGAAGAGGAAGCGGCCCGGCCCAAGCCCGAGCCGGAAAAAACGCCGTCCGAAGAGGAGGCCGCCCGGCAAAAGCCCG
>JBKHDD010000102.1:0-17528 GCA_046541515.1 Desulfococcaceae bacterium | reverse complement strand
TCCATGAAGATCACGCGGTCGGCCACTTCCCGGGCGAAGCCCATTTCGTGGGTGACCACCACCATGGTCATCCCCTCCTTGGCCAGCGTCTTCATCACGTCCAGCACCTCGCCGATCATCTCCGGGTCCAGCGCCGAGGTCGGCTCGTCGAACAGCATCACCTTGGGGTCCATGGCCAGGGCCCGGGCGATGGCCACCCGTTGCTGCTGCCCGCCGGAAAGCTGTTCCGGATAGACGCCCGCCTTGTCTCCGATCCCAACCTTGTTCAGCAGATACTTGGCCTTCTCTTCCGACTCTTCCTTCCCCCGCTTTCGCACCACCCGCTGGGCCAGCGTCAGGTTCTGAAACACCGTCTTGTGGGGGAACAGGTTGAACGCCTGAAAGACCATCCCCACCTCGGTGCGCACCTTGTTGATGTTCGTCTTGGGGTCGAGGATGTCCACCCCGTCGATGTAGATGTGCCCCTTTTCCGGCGCCTCCAAATGATTGAGGCAGCGGATGAGGGTGCTTTTTCCCGAACCGGAAGGCCCGATCACCACCACCACCTCCCCGGCTTCGATCCGGTTGGAAACGTTGACCAGGGCCCGCACCTCGTGGGGCGCCAGAAAGGTCTTCGAAATGTTTTGAATCTCAATCACCGAATAATTCCTCCAGGAAGGATCGACGGACCATGAACCGAAACGCCATTTGCCTCGGGATTCTCCAATGAACGATCCCGCCGAATTGGCCGGGGACGCAAGCGACGCGCCCACGCGCAACCCCGTTCAAACGGGGAACATGGCCGTTGGAATGGACGATTTCCAAACGTCAAATCAGGGTCCGACGCTCCAAATACTGCACGAACAGCGACAAGGCAAACGTAAGGACGAGATAAAGCACCGCGCAGACGAACCAGAGTTCATAGGGCTGAAGACTGGTGGAAACCACCTCCCGGGTCGCCTTGGTCAGCTCCCGGATGGCGATGATCCCCAGCAGGGACGAATCCTTGATCAGGCTGATGAACTGGCCGGCCAGCGGCGGCAGAATCCGCAAAAAGGCCTGGGGCAGGATGACGTGGGTCATGGACTGCACGTAGCTCATGCCCAGGGATCGGGCCGCCTCGGTCTGGCCCCGGCCGATCGACTGAATGCCGGCCCGGACGATTTCCGCCACGTAGGCCCCGGCGAAAATGGCCAGCGAGGCCACGCCGTACCAGAGGGAGGAAATCTGCGGTATCCGAAATTGGGCAAGGAGATTGTTGATGATGGTGCCGAACACGAAATACCAGAGGTAAATCTGAACCAGCAGCGGAGAGCCCCGGATAAACTCGATGTAGGTAATGGAAAGCCACCGAAGGCAGGGGTTCTGGGACACCCGCGCCAGCCCGCCCAAAAGGCCGATCAAAATCCCGAAAAAGATGGCGATCACGCTGACCTTGAGGGTCAGCCAGAGCCCCTGGAGCAAAATGCCCGGCCGGGTCTCCTCGTAGGCCGCAAGCACGTCGCCGGGGAAGATGAAATCTCCCTCGTAGACGCGCACGCTGCCCGGCGGCGCGGGGTAGGTCTCCGAATCTCCCTCCCGGCCGGCCACGGTGATCTGGACGGTTTCGGGGCCTTCCTCGATCGCGGCGACCTCGCCTTCGATCTCCGCCCGGACCTCCACCTCCACGTCGGCGATGAAATACTGGGGCACCCGATACCAGCGCCAAACGTATTCCGCCTCCTTGGTGGCGTAGTAGAGCAGTCCCACGCCGATGGTGATGATGACGAAAAAAACGCTCTTCCAGAAGAGCTGATAGCCGGAACTTTTGGGATTCAGCAGCATGGGCGATCCGAGGGGCGAAATAAGGACAAATGAAAACGGGGAAGGCGATCGCCTTCCCCGTCGGGGTTCCTACTCCTGGATGTCTTTCATCCAGTCGGCGCCTTTGATCCACTTGTTGTAGATCCGCTCGTAGCGGCCGTCGTTTTTGACCTGGCGCAGAAAATTGTCCAGCCAGTTCAGAAAGTCCGGGTCGCCCTTGTTGACGGCCCAGGCCAGCGGCTCGTAGGTGAAGGGCTCGTCCAAAAAGATCACCTTGCCCTCGCCCTGCTGGGCGTACAGGTAAACGCAGTTGGGCAGGTCGTAGACGTAGGCGTCGGCCTTGCCGTTGAGCACTTCCAGAAAGGCTTCGGTCTCGGTCTCGAAGGATTTGTATTCGGCCTTGGGGATGTGGCGCTTCACCGCCTGTTCGCCGGTGGTGCCCAGCTTGGAGGTGACGGTGTACTTGGCGTCGTTCAGGTCGCGGTAGGAACCGACCGCGCCCTCGTGCTTCTTGTTGAGCAGGATGGTCTGGCCGACGATGATGTAGGGATCGGCGAAATTGACCTTGAGGTTCCGCTCCTGGGTGACGGTCATGCCCGACATGATGATGTCGAACTTGTTGCTGAGCAGGGCGGGGATGATGCCGTCCCAGGCCGTGTTCACCGGCACGAACTTGACGCCCATGGCCTTGGCCATTTCCTTGGCCATGTCGATGTCGAAGCCGACGAAATTCCCGTTTTTGTCGGTCATCTCAAAGGGCACGTAGCCCGCCTCGAAGCCGACCCGAAGTTCGCCCCGCTTCAGAATGTCCTCCAATGTCGATTTCTTGGCCAGCTCGATGTCGGCGCCGGCGGCCACGCCGGCGAAAGCGAAGACCATGGCCGCGGTCAGGGCCAGCCACTTCACACCACGTTTGCGCATCCTTGACTCCTCCGTTCAATTGGGATTGGGGTTCGGGCGGGGCGCGGCGTTCGGCCGACGGCCCAGCGTCAGTAAGACTTGCCCTCGGTCAGCAACTCCCGAAAAACCATGCGCTTGTCCCGGCAGTCCGGACACATGGGCATTTCCTCCACGGGCAGGTAGACGATTTCCGTCCGATGGCAGCGGGGGCAGATCACTTCCGCGGCCTGTTTTTTGGGCTTCATTCGCCCTCCTTGGTGTTCGCCGGGGCGGCGAGTCCGGTTCATCGCGGGCGCGGGTTCGCGGACCGGCGTTTCCCGGGCCGCGATGTCGATTCCTCATAGCCCGCAAACCGGCCGATGTAAACCCATTTTTGGACGGCCGACGGCCTTTCCGGGGGCCTGAATCGCCTTGACATATCAAATTTCCGGCGGCTACTATTTCGCCTGCGGCCCAGCCAGGCGTCCAACCACGTTCAACCCGAATCGGAGGCTCCCATGTCGAAAGCGTCCCTGGAATCCCTGTTGCGCCACCCGGAGGTGGAGCGGGTCACCAGCCGGATCAATCCGGAACTGCTGGAGCGGCGCGCCTACGTGCCGCCTCGGTGCAAAGTTTTCTCCCATCCTCGCACGACGCTGAAGGCCGATCCCGACTTCAAGTTCACCACCGATCGAGAAGCGGAACAGCGGCTTCCCGACATCATCCACAATCCGGTGCAGCGGGTGGCGCCCGCGGCGGAGTCCGACGAATCGGCCCGGGAATCCTGGGAACGGCCCCGCACCATCGGCATCGTCTTTTCCGGCGGCCCGGCGCCCGGCGGGCACAACGTCATCGCCGGTCTGTTCGACGCGGCCCGGGAGGCCAATCCGGAAAATCGGATTCTGGGCTTTTTGATGGGACCCGACGGCATCATCGAGGGCGAGGCGGTGGAGCTGACCCGCGAAAAGGTGGACGAGTACCGGAACCTGGGCGGCTTCACGCTCATCAAAACCGGCCGCGCCAAAATCGACACCGCCGAGAAAATGCGCCTCTCCCGGGAAACCTGCCGCGAACTGGGGCTGGACGCCCTGGTGGTGGTGGGCGGGGACGACTCCAACACCAACGCCGCCTTTCTGGCCCAGGAGATGTTCGAGGACGGCGTCCAGGTGATCGGCGTGCCCAAAACCATCGACGGCGACATCCAGGTCCGGGACGACAAGGGCCGAAGCCTCTGCGCGATCTCCTTCGGCTTTCACACGGCGGCCCGGGCCTTCGCCAACTCGGTCAGCAGCCTCAGCACCGACGCCAGCAGCGACGTCAAGTACTGGCATTTCTGCAAGGTGATGGGCCGGGTGGCCAGCCATCTGGCCCTGGAGGTGGCCTTCCAGGCCCATCCCAACATGACCTTCATCGGCGAAGACATGGCCGATTTCGTGGACGAAAAACGGCTCAAAAAGGCGGAGGCCGAGGGCACGGTGGACTACACCGCCTACGGCATGACCCTTCGCCACCTCTCCCGGGTCATCTGCGACGGCATCGTCCGCCGGGCCGCGGTGGGCAAAAACTACGGCGTCGTGGTGATTCCCGAGGGCATTCTGGAGTTCATCAACGAAATCCAGGTCTTCATCATCAAACTCAACACCATTATCGCCGAGTACAACGAAACCCACGACCAGGCCTTCCACCACGACTTCCCCGCGCTGGAGGACAAGCTCGACTACCTCCGGCGGCTGGCCCGCCGGTCGCGGGACGACGAAACCGCCTCCTCCATCTGGAACACCCGGGACGACGACCTGTTCAACGACATCCCGCCCTTCTTCCAGGAGGGCCTGCTGATGGAGCGGGACAGCCACGGCAATTTCCCCTTTTCCCAGGTGCCCACCGAAGACGTGGTGCTGGGGCTGGTCCGCGACTATCTCAAGATTTTGCGGGAACGGGGCGAGTACAAGATCGGCATCCACCGGGACTACTACCGGAAAACGCTGGACAAAGGCGGGGTCGATCCGGAGCGTTTCGGCCCGGCGCTCTTCCGGAACTGGGGCGAGGAATGGCTATTGCTCAAGCCGTCGATCATTTCCGTCAAGACCCTGCGAACCGAACTGGAGCGGGCCGAGGCGCTGTCGACGACGGATTCCCTGCCGCCGGCGCTGGAAAAAATTTACAACGCCTCCATGCCCAACGTGAAGACCCAGACCCACTTTTTCGGCTACGACGGCCGGGGCAGCGATCCCACCCAGTTCGACTGCATCTACACCTACAACCTGGGGCTCACGGTCTTCAGCCTCATCGCCAACGGGGCCACCGGCCAGATGGCCGCCATCCGCAACCTGGAATTCGACTTTGAGACCTGGGAGCCCATGGGCGTTCCCATCGCCCCGATGATGCGGCTGGAGGAGCGCAAGGGGCGGCTGGCGCTGGTGCTGGAAAAAAGCGTGGTGGATTTGGAATCGGTGGCCTTCCGGGTGGCGAAGGCCAAACGGGAGGAATGGCTGGCGGCCCGGCCCGGAGACGACGAATACCGGCGCCCCGGCCCGATCCGGTTTTTGGGGCAAAGCGAGGACAGCCGACCGCTCACCCTCACTCTGAACGCGCTGGCGGATCGTCCCCCGAATCCGCCGACGGAGTAGCGGCCGGCGCCTCCGACGGACTCCCCCCGACCGCGGGGCGGCGAGACAGCCGCTCCGCCAGCGCCCGGGCCGCCGGAACCACCGCCTGAAAAAACGGCTCGGAAAAGCGGGTGGCCACGCGGAGTTCGCCGATCATCCGGTCTCCGTCGGTCCGGGCGCTGGACATCAGGTAGCGAAAATCCTTCAACGGCTCCGCGGCCCGGGCGTCCATCGGCCGGCCCCGGTTGAGCCGGGCCGGCAGAAAACTGAAATTGCGGCCGGCCTGGACCAGCTGGTCCACGTCCAGGTAAAACACGGCGGGGTCCTCCGCCCAGGCGGCGGCCACCTCGGGGTCCGGCCCCGGCCGGGGCGCCTCGGCCGACACCGCCTCCTGGAACATCCGCCGCCCGGCGGAGACCAGCAGCCGGTCTTCGTGGACCCCGACGAAAAACTGGAGGAAGCCCAGCACGTTGAGGGCGTAGGCGTCGGTTTCCCCCACCCGGGTTTCGGTAACCGTCATCCCGCCTTGCTGGCGGAGCCGGTCGGCCGCGGCGTCGAGGGTCTTCCGGGCCTTTTCGGCGTCCTTCACCCCGGCGGAAAAGATGGTGTTGTGGTTGGCCATGTTGAGGCTGACGCCGTCAAAGACGCCAAATCCGAAGCCTCCGGTGAAATTTTCGACGAGGTCCCGTTCCAGGTCGATCCCCAGTTGCGCCCCCGCCGCCGCCATCCGGGCGTCGAACGCTTCCCGCTCCGACTCGGTCATCCCCTCCCGGAGGGTGCGGAGGCCGGTTTCGGGCGCCATGCCGCCCAGGGCAAGCAACAGCGGCGGAGACGGCACGTGGAGCAGCGGCTTGCGCCCCGGCCGCTTGTCGGTCAGCGCGCCCGACAGCGGCGAATCTTTCCGGACCGCCACCATGCCGGCGACCCGAAGATCGGAACGGTCCAGGTCGAGCCAGGCCGCGCCCCAGCGATAATCGGCCGCGTAGCGGGCCATTCGTTTTGCCTGGTCGGCCAGAATCCCCGCCCCTTCCAAGGTTTCGCCGGCGGCCCGAAGCCGATCGCGGAGGCGAACGAAATCGGCGAAGACCAGCAGGTCGTCCTCGGGTCCCATGGATCTCGCCGCGGCCTTGTAGCCCTCGACGCCCGAAAGGCGGTCCTCGGCGTTCAAGGCATCCTGAATCAGCGGAAGGGCGCCGCCCCCCGGCCCCAGGGCCACCAGCAGAGTATCGTTTCGGTCGGCCACCGCGCCCTGCACGTTTTCGGCCGCCGAGGAGAACCGAAGAATCCCCGCTTCCTCGGCCACCACCGCGTCGGGCAGGGCGGTCTCCACCAAATTTCGGGCGGCGGACCGGGCGTTGTCCAGGTCCGCCGCCGGCAGGCAGATCAGCAACGCGAAATCCGCCCCGAGGACGGCGTCGCCCACGGGCGCTCCGGCGACGTCGGCGGGAAGTTCGAGGTCCAGGCCGCGCAACGCCAGGGCCATCGGGCCGGCGGGATCAATCCCCCGCTCCGCCCAAGCGGCCGGGACCAGCGGATTGAAGCCGAGCCGGGCCTGCCATCGCTTCGCCGGAACCGCCCGGCCGAAAATCGTGGACTCGGTCACCGAAAAATGTTCGAAAAGGGCGACCAGACCCGGCGCGGTCACGGCCATTTCCGCGGCGGCCGGCATCTGGTCGGCCACGGACGCTTTCGGTGCGATTTTCTGGCCGCATCCGGCGGGAGTGGTCAACAAGAGGGTGCCAATCAGGGCGATCAACAAAATGGACGACGGAGTTTTCATGGGAAATTCCGGCTTGGGGTGAAGGCGATCCGGCCCGGGATCGACCCGGGGGCTCCATGGGCGATGGGCGCCCTGGGGTCGTCCGGAGCGAAAAAAGGAGGGCCGGCGGACCGATTTGGCCCACTATAGGCGGGCGACCCCGACCGGCGCAACCCGTTTCCCTGCCGTCGGCAGGGATTCTCGTTGACACTCCGGCCGCCCTCCGATATATTTTTTTGTTAAACTGGTATCTTGCGAAATCAACATCGACGCCGCCTACGCCCCGCGCGCCGATTGCATTTTTCCCCGCGATTTCGTATAAACAACCGCACCGAAGGGAACGATCCCGATGAGCAACGAGTCCCACGGCTCCGGCGCCGCCAATTCACCCCAATCCCCACCTGATCCGGCCCAGGACTCCGAAGCCGCATGGGACCGGTACATCAACGAAGGCGTTCCGGATTCCGGGGAACCCTCCGAATCGACGGACCCTCCGGAACCGCCCGCCGAAACGCCGACGCATCTTTCCGCCCCGGCGCCGGCGTCGTCCCCGCCCGAAACCTCTCCAACGGGGCCCTCCGAAGGGGAGCCTCCGGGAATGGATGACGACCCGGGGTATCTGATCGCCGGCGAGGACGACGACGAAATCATCGACCCGATCCAGATCAAGCTGGAGGAGATTCACGGAGGCTTGGAAGAACTGCGGCGGGACTTCGAGTTCAAGCTGAAAAACGACGCCCAGAAGAACAAGATCATCGACGGCCTCCATCAGGAGTTGCAAGCCTACAAAAACGACATCGTCAAATCCCATCTCCGCTCCCTCGTCATGGACGTGATCCAGTTCATCGACAACACCCGGAAGCTGACCCAACATTACGCCGCCATGGACGAAAAAGACGTGGACCCGGCCAAGTTGCTCCATCTGCTGGAGGGCATCCCGTCGGAACTCGAAGACCTGATCAGTCGCCAGGGGGTGACGCCGTTCACCTGCGAAAGCCGGGATTTCGATCCGTCCCGGCAGCGGGCCATCAAGCGGCTGCCGACTCCGGACGCCGACCAGGACAAAACAGTGGCGGAAACGGTCCACCCCGGCTATCAATGGGACGGACAGATCATTCGTCCGGAGATGGTGATGGTACATGTTTTCAAGCCGGCCCCCGCCGAGTTCGAGACGCAGGAAGGGACCCCCGATGAGTAATGGAATGAAGCGAATCTTTGGCATCGACCTGGGAACCACCTACTCCTCCATCGCCTGCGTGGACGAATACGGCAAGCCAATCGTGATTCCCAACGCGGAAAACCAGCACGTCACCCCTTCGGTGGTCTTTTTCGACGGGGACAACATCGTGGTGGGGGACGTGGCCAAGGAAAGCGCCAAGCTCTACCCCGAGGACGTGGTCAGTTTCGTCAAGCGGTCCATGGGCGAACCCAACTTTCTGTTCGAGCACAACGAAAAGCACTATCGGGCCGAGGAAATTTCCAGCTACGTCCTCCGAAAGATCGTCCAGGACGCCGAACAGTCGCTGGGGGAGGAGGGCATCACCGACGTGGTGATCACCTGTCCGGCCTATTTCGGCATCAACGAGAGGGAGGCCACCCGCCGGGCCGGGGAAATCGCCGGCTTCAACGTGCGGCAGATCATCAACGAGCCCACCGCGGCGGCCATCGCCTACGGCACCATGGAATCGGACCGGGAGCGAGTGGTGCTGGTCTACGACCTGGGCGGCGGCACCTTCGACATCACCATGATCGACGTGAAGCCCGGGGAATCCATCGAGGTGATCTGCACCGGCGGCGATCACAATCTGGGCGGCAAAGATTGGGACGACCGGATCGTGGCCCATCTGGTGGGCGAGTTCCAGAACCAGACGGGCATCACCGAGGACATTCTGGAAGACGCGGACACCTGCCAGGACCTGTTGCTGTCGGCGGAGCGCGCCAAAAAAATCCTCACCCAGCGGGAGAAGACTCCGATCCTGATCACCCACGGGGGCGAGCGGGTCAAGGTGCAGCTGGAGCGCAAAACCTTCGAAAACATGACCCAGGACCTCTTGGAGCGCACCGTCTCCCTGACCCATGAAATGCTGGGCGAGGCCGGCAAGAAGGGCTACGGCAAATTCGACGAGATCATCCTGGTGGGCGGCTCCACCCGCATGCCCCAGGTGTCCCGCCGCGTCAGCCAGGAGTTCGGGCTTCAGGCCAAGCTGTTCGACCCCGACGAGGCGGTGGCCAAAGGGGCGGCCATCTACGGATGGAAGCTTTACCTTCAGGAAGAGCTGAAGGCCCAGGTGGCCCGCAAGACCGGGAAAACCGTGGAGGAAATCCAGGAGCAGGACCTGGCCGACCTGCTGGGCGAGGTGGAACAGCTGGTGGCCGACGACACCGGCTATTCGGTCTCCGACGTGCACAAATCCCGGATGACCATCACCAACGTCACCAGCAAGAGCTTCGGGGTCATCGCCCACGATTCCGAGGACAAGGAAATCATCTACAACCTGATTCTGAAGAACTCCGGCGTCCCGATCACCGCCACCCGCTCCTTCGGCACGGCGGTGGCCAACCAGAACGCCGCGGCCATTCAGATCATGGAAAACGAATCCAACGAGGTGGTGGCCGATCCGGAACACGCCGTCACCATCGGCACCGCGGTGCTCAATCTGCCCACCGACCTCAAGGAAAACACCCCGGTGGAGATCACCTTCAAGCTCAACGAGGAGGGGCGACTGGAGATCACCGCCGAGGAAACCAGCGAAACCCGGCGCTCGGTGAACGTGACCATCGAGACCAAATCGGTCATCGCCGGAGAGGAATTCGAAGAGGCGAAAAAACGGGGAAAATCGGTGGCGGTCTCCTGACCGTCCCGGCGGTCCCAACGCGGGGGAAGGGGCGTCGATCCGTTGAAGGCGGGGGATCCGGTGCCCCTTTCTTTTCTTTGGCGCCCGGCCCTTCCCCGAGGCGACCGGACAACGTCGCTTTGGCCGAACGCTCGCGGGACAAACCTATTAATGATTTCGCGGCCCCGCCCTCTCGGGGCGCGGGGTCTTCCACCCGATGCAAGGGGTGAATCGAACGTATGGAAATGACCAACTATTATCTGCTGCTGGAACTGCCTCTAAACCCGCCCGAAGAGGATGTGGAGGCCATCGAGGCGGCCATCAAAAGCAAGCAGAGCCTGTGGAGCCGCTCCCGCAATCATCCCACCAAGGGCACGCTGGCGCAGCAGTACATCGGCATGATCCCGGAAATCCGCAAGGTCATGACCGACCCGGAGTTGCGGCAAAAGGAGGCCAAGGCCGCCCGGAAGATTCTGCGGGAACAGGAGCGCGAAAAATACGCGGTGCTTGACCGCCATTTGGCCATCTTGATGAGCAAGGGCGAAATCGCCGACGACGAAATCGCGATCCTGGCCCAGCGGCACGAAATCTCCGAAAACCTGGTCCGCGCCCGAAAGGAAAAGAAGGGCGGCTTCTTTAAAGTGGGCCGAGAGGTGGATCGGCTCCTGCGCTCGAGCAAGATGAACGACGGGCGGATTCAAAAGCTGGCCGCCTCCAGCGGGCTGGACGTGGACAAGCTGCGCAACTGGGTCCGGCTCAAGGAAAAGGAAAAGCGGGCGGAAATCGAACGTTACGTGGCCCGGAGCGGTCGACGCGGCTTCATCACCATCGAGGAGATCGCCCTGCTGGGCCGGCTCTTCGGCGTTCCGGAGGAGACGATCCTGAAGCGGGTGAAGTGTCCCATCAAGCGGAAGGGCGAACCCGGCACCGAGGCGCCCGCCCCGCTGGAGCGGACGGTGGAAAAGGTCATCAACGACAAGCTTCGCATCGTGGGCAAAACCTCGCTGTACGATTTCCTGGGCGTTCTTCCGTCCGCCGACCTGTACACCGTCCAGAAAAAATCGGCCGAAAAGGAGGCCGAAATCCGACGGTCCAGCCAGAAGGACGCGGCCACCACCGCCGGCGGGGCTTTGGCCGGCCACTGCATTTCGGTGTTCAAAACCGAGGAAAGCCGCAAATCCTACGACATCAGCCGAACCCGCTCCCGGCTGGGCGAGCTGAACGCGGACATCGACGCCGCCGGAATCCCGGGCCGCATCTGGCCCGAAGCCTTTGACATTCTGGTGCGGCTGGCGGTGAAACTGGGCATGGACGTGGACGAAGCCGACGCCTACGTGGCCTCCTACTGCGAGGGCAAGGGCTGGCCGGTGGAGCGGCGGAAGGTCAAAATCCGAAAGCCAAAAAAGCCGCTTTCCCGGGGGGCCAAGTTCGGCATGATGGCCGCCGCGGTGCTGATGGCGGTGACCGCGGGATACATGGGGCTTCAGTACGCCCGGGAAATCCGCGTCCGGAAGGCCTACGAATCCGCCTTGGCCCAGGCCGAAAACCAGACCAGCCTGGAGGGACGCGAGGTGATTTTGCGAAATTTCGTCGCGTCCCACCCCGGCGCCGAATACGCCCAGCTGGCCCGCCGACGGCTCCAGGCCGTTCAGACGGAAATCGACCAGCGCGATTACCGGAACGCCGTCCGGCGGGCCGAGGAGGCCCTGGAAGCCGGCGCCCTGGAGGCCGCTCGGGACGCCTACGACGCCTATCTGGACCAGCACCCCCGAGGCGCGGAGGTCGTCGCCGCCCGCCAGGCCCGGGGCGAGGTCGTCGAACGAATCGAAGACCGGGCGTTCACGGCCCTGGACGCCCTGGAGGGCCGCCCCTACGAGGAGCGGATGGAAGCCTACGAGGCCTTTTTGGCGACCCACCCCGAAAGCCGGCGCGTGGAGGCGGTGCGCGAGCGAATCGTGGGCATGCTGGACCGCTTTCAGGCCGCCCTGGAACGGGATCTGGAAGCCTGCGAGGCCGCGGGCGACTGGGAAAAGTGCATGGCCCTCGCGGACGACTTCATCCGCCGCTTCGAAGGCGCCGAGCAGGCCGAGACGGTGCGGGGACTCCGCAAGGGCTATGAAAACCGATTCCGCAACCAGGCGGACCTGGCCGACATGCGCCGGCGCGCGGCCGAATTTGGGGACGATCACGAGGGCGCCCGACTCGTCTACTTGGAATATCTGGAAGCCAATCCGGAGCTTCCCTCCTCGGTCAAGCGACTCATTGTTTCCGAAATCCAGTCCCTGGACCAAAAAATTGAGGCCCAGGTGGCCGCCGAAGAAGCCTGGGAATCGGCCCGGGAATACAGCCAGAACGAACAGGCCGAACTGACCGACCGGATCCAGCGGATGAGCGCCTTCCGAAGTCGGCATCCAAACCTTCACGCGGAGGAAGCCGAGGAAATCCTGGCGCGGCTCCGGATTCAGAAGGAGATCCAGGATCAGCAACTTTTGGCCCAACGGGAGGAAGATGCCTGGCGAAGGTTGGTGGACCAGGCCGGGGACGCCGCCCTTTCCTACGACGACCGGATCGGCAGGGTCGACCGGTTCTTGGAAACCTATCCCAACACCCGCTACCGGCAGAACGCCAACCGCATCCTGGCCCAGCTGAGGGGGCAGCGCAGGCGGATGCTGGAACAGCAACGGGCGCAGCAGTCGCTGCTGGCCCAACGCCAGCGGGAACAGGCCCGGATCGAGGGGATCGTGGCCCGGTCCGGCGGGCGGCTGGTGAACAATGGAAACGGCACCCTGACCGACCGACAAACCGGCCGCACCTGGACCATGTTCGACGCCATGACCGATCGGCGAAAATGTCTGACCCATTCGCAGGCCGTCCAGCACGTCAACGGCCTAACCACCGGCGGGCACCGGGACTGGCGACTGCCCACCGCCGAGGAGCTGGAAACCCTCCTGAGCGGTCCGGCCGCCTTTCCCTCTCCCCAATCCCGATGGTTTTGGACGTCGGATGTTTATTGGCACGGCTGGAACGAAATGGCCCAAATCCTGACGGCCGCCGGCGGCGGCTGGCGAAAAGATTCGGCGGCCGTTGACCAGTGCGGCTCGGCGCTGGGCGTTCGCCCCTAAGAAGCCGATTCGGTGATTTTTCGACGCCTCAGCGTCCGGCTGGGCCTTAACCTGGTCTTTTTGCTGGCCCTGGGAATGGGGCTGGTCAATCTGGTCATGGCCCTGGCCCTCCAGCGCGGCCTGGTTCTGAGGGAGACGGGACGGGCGGAGCGGATGGCCGAAGTCCTGGCCCGGCGGGATTCGGGGGGGGACCTGTCCCAGGAGGTCCGGTTGCTGGGGGCCATGGAGCCCGCGGCGGCGGTCACCGTGTTTCGACCCGACCGGTCCGCCGCCATGGGCGCGGCGCCGGACGGCGTCCTGGCCGTCGCCCTTCGTTCCGCGGCCGCGGAAGCCGAGCGGCGGGGCGCCGCCACGCGCCGAACGGCCGGAAATGCCTGGGGCGTTTTCTGGAAGCGGCCGGCCTTCGCCCTGGCGGCTTGCCCGCTTACCGCCGGCGGCTCCATCGCCGTTTCCCTGGACCTTCGTCCGCTCTACGCGAATCTTCGCCAGGCCGAGGGGGTGGCCCTTGGGTACCTGATCATCAATTTGTTCCTGTTGGCCCTTTTGGGGGTCTACCGGCTGCATCGGCTGACGGTGCATCCGTTGCATCGGCTGCTGCAACGGGCGGAGACCTTTCGGGAAGATGAAGAGGTCTTTTTCCAGGGCGAGGGAGACGAGGGGGAGTTCACCCAGCTCTCCCGCTCCCTGAACCGGATGCTGTATCGGATATCCGAGGGCAAAAAGGCGCTTCGCTCCACCGTCCGTTCCCTGGAAACCGCCAACCGGGAACTTCGCCAGGCTCGCCAGGACGTGATCAACGCCGAAAAGCTGGCCTCGGTGGGCCGCCTGTCCGCCGGCATCGCCCACGAAATCGGCAACCCCGTCGCCATTGTCATCGGCTACCTGGAGCTGCTTCGGCAACCGGGGCTGGACGAAGACCAACGGATGGAATTCGTCCGCCGGACCGAGGCGGAGGTCCATCGAATCAACCAGATCATCCGGCAACTGCTGGACCTGGCCCGCCCGGCGCCGGAGCGGGCGGAGGCGGTTTCCCTCCATGCCTTGATCCGGGACACGGCGGCGGTGGTTTCCTGCCAGCCGCTCATGGCCGACATTCAGATAGAAATGGACCTGGCGGCGGAGCGGGATCTGGTGATGGCCGACCCGGGCCAAATTCGGCAGGTTTTCCTGAACCTGATGCTGAACGCCGCAGACGCCCTGGGCGACGTTCCCGAGGGGCGCATCGAACTGAAGAGCCGCAATCGTTTCGGGGCCCGTTCCGAGATCGAAATCCGCGTCGCCGACAATGGCGCCGGCATCCCGGAATCCCAGCTTCCCAATATTTTCGACCCGTTTTTCACCACCAAGGAACCCGGCAAGGGCACCGGCCTGGGGCTCTCGGTCACCTTCATGATCGTCCAGGCGGCGGGGGGAACCATCGACGCCTTTAGCCTGGAAGGCGAAGGCGCCCGAATCGTGATCCGGCTGCCGCTTCATACGGGAGACAACTGACCCATGAACGAATCCGAGGAACAACCAAAACGCCTTCTCATCGTCGACGACGAAGAAAACATGCGCCACATGCTGGCCACGCTTCTGGTGCGGTTCGGCTACAAAATCGAGGCGGTGGGAGACGGAATGCAGGCGTTGGAAAAGGTTCGGGAACGGACCTACGACTTTGTGCTCTGCGACATGAAAATGCCGCGCATGGACGGAATGGGTTTCCTGGAAGCGGCCCGGGACCATCTGACCGAAACAACGGTCATCATGATGTCCGCCTACGGAAACATCGATACCGCCATCGAGGCCATGAAACGGGGGGCGTACGACTACATCTCCAAACCCTTTAAGACCGACGAAGTCTATCTGGCCCTGAAAAAGGCGGAGGAACGGGAGAGCCTTCGGCGCGAAAACACGCGGCTCCGCCGGGAAATCGCCGGAATGCGCGAGGACGTGAGCTTCGGAAAAATGGTCGGCCGGAGCAAGGCCATGCAGGCGGTATTTCAACTGGCGACCAAGGTGGCGGAATACAACACCACCGTTTTGATCACCGGCGAAAGCGGGACCGGAAAGGAGCTGGTGGCGCGGGGCATTCACGCCCACGGCAACCGGGCCGGCAAACCCTTTATCCCCGTAAACTGCGGCGGGATTCCCGAAAATCTGCTGGAAAGCGAATTTTTCGGCTACCGAAAGGGCGCCTTCACCGGGGCGGATCGGAACAAAAAAGGCCTATTTGAAGAGGCCGCCGGGGGCACGATTTTTCTGGACGAAATCGGCGAACTGCCCATAACCCTTCAGGTCAAATTTTTGCGGGTTCTGCAGGAAAGCGAAGTCCGTCCCATCGGAGAGGCCAAATCCAAAACCGTCGACGTTCGCGTCATCGCGGCCACGGCGAAAGACCTGGAAGAGGAGTTCCGGGAAGGACGATTCCGGGAAGACCTGTTTTACCGGCTCAACGTCATGCCGGTCCATCTGCCGCCCCTGCGGGAGCGAGCCGAGGATATCGCGCCCCTGTGCCGCCACTTCCTTCGACGTTTCAACCATTCCATGGGCAAGTCCGTTGAAAGCATCTCCCCCGAAGCCATGAATGAATTGCAGCGACATGCCTGGAGAGGCAACGTGCGGGAATTGGAAAACCTGCTGGAACGGGCGGTGATTCTGGCGGACGGACCGGTGCTTGAGCTGGAACATTTTCCCGGGAATTTCACCCCCGCCCCGCCCGACGCGGAACTCGCGGGGCTTCTGGACGGCTTTTCCCTGAAACGGGCACAGCGAATCATTGAAAAACATCTGATCACCAAGGCCCTGGAGGAAACCGGGGGGAACCGCACCCGGGCCACCCAGCTGCTGGAAATCAGCCACCCTTCCCTGCTGAGCAAAATCAAGGCCTACAACATTCCGCTGTAGGCCCGAATCCCCACCCCGGCCGCCCGCCACCGAGAGGCGCCCGTCCGCCGTTCGGCGACCATGGACGCCGCGACCAACCGACGGCGCGCGCGATTCGCTTGGCATGCCGAAGTCCACCTTCAAGGCTTAAGGCAGAGACCACCGCATCAACAGACTTCCCCAGGTAAACCCCGCCCCAAAGGCGGTCAGAAGGGTCCAATCCCCCCGAGAAATCCGGCGATGCTCGTTGTAGGCTTCCGAAAGGGCAATGGGAATGGTTCCCGCCGTGGTGTTTCCGTAGTTCTGAATATTGACGAACACCTGGGACTCGGAAAGTCCCAACTTCCGAGCCACCGATTCGATGATTCGAATGTTGGCCTGGTGAGGGACCAGAAGCCCCACGTCGGAAGCGGAAAGACCGTTCCGCTTCAGCAACTTTCCCGAGACGTCGGACATCCCGTTTACCGCGTTTTTAAACACCGTCCGCCCGTCCTGATACACAAAATGCTCCCGCGCGGCCACGGTTTCGGGCGAAGCCGGCTTTCGGCTGCCTCCGGCGGGAAGCGCAAGAAAGGGCGCGCCGGTTCCATCCAGCTTCAGGATAAAATCGACCACTCCGTTGGGATCGCCCTCCTCCGCCGGCTCCAGAAGAACCGCGCCCGCGCCGTCTCCAAAAAGGATGCAGGTGTTTCGATCGGTGTAATCGAGGATGCTGCTCATGGTGTCGGCGCCGATGACGAGAATTTTCCGGTGCCGCCCCGACTCGATGAACTGCACGCCCGTGGCCATGGCGCAAAGAAAGCCGGTGCAACCGCCATTCATGTCGATGCCCCAGGAATTCACGGCGCCCAGGGCGCTTTCCACCAGGGCGACGGCGCTTGGCACCGGATAGTCCGGGGTTACGGTGGCCAATAGGATGACATCCAGCTCTTCGGGGAAAACTCCGGCATTTTCCAGGGCTTGCCGAGAAGCCTGCTCGGCCATGTGCGAGGTGCCCAGCCCGGGGTCCAATATCCGTCTTTCCTTGATTCCGGTCCGACTCACGATCCATTCGTCATTGGTCTCGACCATTTTTTCCAGTTCCTGGTTCGTCAGCCGTTTTTCCGGAACAAAATGGCCCACGCCGGTAATGCAGGCACGCATGCAACGCCTCCCCTTCATGATTTCTCCATCCGACCCGATCGGGAACGATCTTTTTTTCGCGGGTTGACTTATACCCCATTCCGCACTACTTGTTCAACAAGTATTTAAAATGACAATAAAGTTTTTCAAATCGTCATTCAAAAGCGGGGCATTCCATGAAGTGCATCGACGCCGTTGAAGGAAACATGAAATCGGTTTTGGAACAGATATTCAAGATGTACGTGGACGAACGATTGGACGACAGCGACTACATCCGGAACATCAAGGCGGTGCTGGATGGAACGGAACGGTTCATTCGGGCCAACCGGGAAATCACCTCGGAACCGGACATCCTTCTGGAAGTGCTTTATTCTTTTTCCAAGGATTTGTGGCTGGAACGAATCCGGGAATGCAGGGATGAAGAGGCCGAGGAATGCGAAGAGGAAGTCTCCGAGGAGGAAGATCTGGCATACCACAATTATTATTATGATTATATCTTCCACACGGGAACGTACCCTCGCTGAGTTTCGGCCGGTTTTGCGGCGAAGGGTCCGCCGGC
>JBKHDD010000101.1:0-17878 GCA_046541515.1 Desulfococcaceae bacterium | reverse complement strand
GTTCGGGCTCAGTCCGACCCCGTCCCGCCGGAGAATTCGGCTGGCCGTCTCGAAAGAAGGCGTCGGAACCGCCAACTGGACGGCCCGGAAGGCAAGCCCCGGTTCGATCTTGCGGACAAAAACACATCCTGCCTTGCGGTCCCGCCGGCGGCGTGAACCGGAAGGCAAGCCCCGGTTCGGCCTTGTGGACAAAACCCGTGGGCGAAAGAAGCAGATGTTCCCCCCTGTTTTGCGGCCCGCGTTTTTTCGCCCCGGCCTCGGGACGGCTTTGGGGAAGAACGGGCTCCGGACCTGAATTTTCGTTCCCGCGGGCAACGCGATCCAGAAATCGCGACAGGAAACAAGGCGAAGGGCTTTTCGGGCGCCGAGAGCTCGAAGCCGCGACAAAATTTCGCGGCATTGGAACAAGCAAGTCAAATGGGACGTTCAGATCGTTTCCTCGAACTCGAACCAGATCGACAAATTCCGCGCCACTTCCGTCGCCGCGCGGACCGCGCCGTCCGCAAGAGAATCGTAAATTTGACGTCCGCCCTCTTCCATTTTTTCTTGAAGGGCTTGCGTTTCGGGTTCGACAATCCTATTCTGGTTCCGGGTTGCGCTTGTGGCTTCCATTGGTCCTTTTTTTTAAGATGACCGGCTACAGGGTTCATCCCAAGCGAGACAAGAAGGCGTTCGAAGACATCGGTCCGCTGGAGCGTTTTTCGGCGACTCTGGTTCACGGCCACAGGCCCGCCTGTCGCGCCTTTCCATGCCCGCACGCGGCGCGCAACGCCCGCCATCCGCGGGAGCTGGTCGGAATCGCCGAAACCACCGGCCAGGATTGGCCGCAAAAAAATGATCGACCTTTTGACGGAGGCCAAGGACGAGGCCAGGGAAAACGGCCTGTCCTCTCTGCCGAAAGCCCGCGTCGAACACTTCCATCAAGCCTACCGGCAAATTATCCCCAGCCTTCCAGGGCAGCCCGCCAGTGCCCGTCGTGACGGGAAGCTGAATAGTTACGTTGAATGTACGATAAAAGCCATTTTTTGTGAGTTCCGCCGCAAAGTCTTGGCCTGCTCAAATTCCGCGAGTGATCCGAGGGGCGTTGAACCGGATTCCAGCTTCCGCCGGAATTCAAAAACACCCAATTGACTGAATCGTAATCGATCTTATTTTGGATCATCAACAAAAAACGCTTGGATTGGATTTTGGATTGCCATTGGAATCGTCGCGGGCCACGTTACCCCGGCCAAGGCCCAACGCCTTGAAATCCCGGGGGTCAAACATTCCATCCCGGCCTGTCGCCCCTCCATTGAAACCTCTCCCGCAAATCTTCCGGCGTAGGCCGGACTTTGCCAATGGTCGCCGAAGAGAGCGGACAAGACGGGACATCCGGTCCAAAGCAGCCTTCGCTTGGGACTCGGCGCCTCATTTTCGAAGAGTTTGGCGTGCGATACCAAATCGAATCCGTCCGGAAGAGATTGAAAAAGCGCGGTTTCAAATTCATGGAACCGAAAATTGTTCCGGGGAATCCCCGGCCGTCCAAGAGCGGAGGGAATTCATCCACACGTATTTCAAAATGAAAGAGGAATCCGAACCCGGAACGGCCTTTCTTTTCGGAGATGGAATGCATTTGGTTCGTCAGAATGTCCCGAAGCGATACCGGGGGCGTCCGGGGAAACCCATGATCCTGGAAACCAACACCGGAAGAACGCGTTTGAACATTCTTGGGGTTTGCAATGCGGAAACCCGCGACTTCGAACATCTTGCGGGAGAGGAGAATTGCGACGGCGGCAGAGCGATCGAATTCTTGGGCAAGGCCTCGAACGGGCATCGGAAGGCTCCCTCAATCGGAATTTTTTTGGACAACGCGAAATGCTTCAGGGCGAAAATTGGTCGAGAATGGCTGAAGAACAATCCACGATTGCGCCTTGAATTCCTTCCGGCCTACAGTTCAAATCTCAATTTGACAGAACGATTCTGGCGGCTTGCGAAGGATGTTCTCGTAAAAAAAATATGTTAAAAAAATATAAACAATTTAGGGCAAGCTTTTTTCGCTTTTTAAACAATACAGATCAGCATATTAAAAAAAACAAAAACCCCGATGACGAAAAATTTTCAGATCATCGATTAAAATAAAAGCACTAAAAGTGCCAAGAAAAAACCAAAATTGGAATAGCACATTTCGTTCATTCGCGGATTCGAAACGAGAACCCGCCCCCCCAACGAAAGGAGAAGGGAAATGAGTGAACCCAGCAAATGCCCGGTGACGGGCAGCCAATCCATCGCCGGCGGCGCCCCGAACAATCAGGACTGGTGGCCCAATCAGCTCAACCTCAAGATTCTCCATCAGCATTCCGCCAAGTCCAATCCCATGGGGGAAGACTTCAACTACGCGGAGGAGTTCGAAAAGCTCGACTTGAAGGCCGTCAAGGACGACCTCTACGCGCTAATGACCGACTCCCAGGACTGGTGGCCGGCAGACTACGGCCATTACGGCGGCCTTTTCATCCGGATGGCGTGGCACGCCGCCGGCACCTACCGCATGGGCGACGGCCGGGGCGGCGGGGGGACGGGCAACCAGCGTTTCGCGCCGCTGAACAGTTGGCCGGACAACGTGAACCTGGACAAGGCCCGCCGCCTGCTCTGGCCGATCAAGAAAAAATACGGCCGGAAAATTTCATGGGCCGACCTCATGATCCTGGCCGGAAACGTTGCCATCGAATCCATGGGGTTGCCCACCTTCGGCTTTGCGGGCGGACGGGCGGATATTTGGGAACCCGAGGAAGACATTTACTGGGGCGCGGAAGAAGAATGGCTGGCGACCAGCGACAAGCCCAAGAGCCGGTACAGCGGGGAACGGGATTTGGAAAATCCGCTGGCCGCCGTGCAGATGGGTTTGATCTACGTGAACCCGGAAGGCCCGGACGGCAACCCCGACCCGGTCGCCTCCGGCAAAGACGTCCGGGAAACCTTCGCCCGCATGGCCATGAACGACGAGGAGACCGTCGCGCTCGTGGCCGGCGGGCACACCTTCGGCAAGTGCCACGGCGCGGGCGACGCGGCCCACGTGGGTCCCGAGCCGGAAGCCGCGCCCATCGAAGAACAGGGTCTCGGCTGGAAGAGCAGTTTCGGCTCCGGCAAGGGCGGCGATACCATCGGCAGCGGGATCGAAGGCGCCTGGAAGCCGAATCCCACCAAATGGGACATGGGCTATCTGAAGGTGTTGTTCAAGTACGACTGGGAGCTGGTCAAGAGTCCGGCCGGCGCCAATCAGTGGCTGGCCAGGGACGTGGACGAAGAGGACATGGTCGTCGACGCCCACGATCCGTCCAAGAAGCACCGGCCCATGATGACCACGGCCGACCTCTCCCTGAAATTCGACCCCATCTACGAACCCATCGCGCGGCGCTACCTGGAGAACCCCGAGGAATTCGCCGACGCCTTCGCCCGCGCCTGGTTCAAGCTGACCCACCGCGACATGGGACCGCGATCCCGCTATCTCGGCCCGGAAGTCCCGGAAGAGGAACTGATCTGGCAGGACCCGGTGCCGCCGGTGGATCACGAACTGATCGACGAATCGGACATCGCCGATCTCAAGGCCAAGATTCTGGCCGCCGATCTCTCCATTCCGGAACTGGTTTCGACCGCCTGGGCTTCGGCCTCCACCTTCCGGGGATCGGACATGCGGGGCGGGGCCAACGGCGCGCGCATCCGCCTCGCGCCCCAGAAGGATTGGGAGGTCAACCAGACGGATCAACTGAAGCGGGTGCTGCAAACCCTAGAGGAAATCCAAAAGGGATTTAACGGCGCCAACTCCGGCGGGAAGGCCGTTTCCCTCGCCGACCTGATCGTCCTGGGCGGTTGCGCCGCCGTGGAGAAGGCCGCGAAGGACGCTGGACACCACGTGACCGTTCCCTTCTCTCCGGGACGCACCGACGCCACCCCAGAGCAGACCGACGCGGATTCCTTCGCCGTGCTCGAACCGGCGGCGGACGGCTTCCGCAACTACCAGAAGGCCAAATACGCCGTGTCGGCGGAGGAGCTGCTGGTGGACAAGGCTCAACTGCTGACGCTGACCGCGCCGGAGATGACGGTGCTCGTGGGCGGAATGCGGGCGTTGAACGCCAACTACGGCGGTTCCCCCCACGGCGTCTTCACCCGGCGGCCCGGGACGCTCACCAACGACTTCTTCGTGAACCTGCTGGACATGGACACGGAGTGGAAGGCGACCTCGGACGAGAATCTGTTCGAGTGCCATGATCGGAAGACGGGCGAAAAGAAGTGGACCGGCACCCGGGTGGACCTCATCTTCGGTTCCAACTCCCAGCTCCGGGCCATCGCGGAAGTGTACGCCTGCGAGGATTCCCAAGAGAAATTCGTGAACGACTTCGTGGCCGCCTGGAACAAGGTGATGAACGCGGATCGTTTCGACCTCGCCTAATCGTCCCGGCAAGGGATATCCATCGGTTTCGCCCAAGCGATGAGACCATATTTTCCGGCGAGAAGGGGTTTCCCTTCTCGCCGTTTTTTTTACATGACGGCGCAAAATATTCTTCCGGCCGACTTGGACTTACCAATTTCAGGTTGGATTTCCGTCGATTTTTCCAGAACGCCCTCGGAATCGTTTGCATCGGAAGCCATTATTTCGTTCTCCCAAAATTCTCTGCCCTCCAGAAAGATTTCTTGCCATCGCCTTTCAATGGGGGTATTCTTGTGGTTTGCGACGCTTCGATCCAAGCCGTTCATCTTTCTGGCCGATTCGAACCCCCAAAGGGGACCGGCCTTTCAAGAGGGTTTCGCGCCCGCATTGATTCCAAACCGCCGGAGTTCCGCCATGCCCGAACCAGAAACCGTTTCTCCGCCGTCCCAACGCCCCCACCCCACCAAGCTCTTCGTGGAAACCACCACCCGTTGCAACCTTCGCTGCGCCATGTGCGTCAAGCAGAGCCGGGCCGGGGGCATTGCCGAAGGGGACATGGACAAATCCACCTTTTCCGCGCTTTCCCCCGCCTTCCCGCGCCTGGAATCCCTCGTGCTCAACGGGGTCGGCGAACCGCTCATGCACCCCGCCCTGGCCGACTTCGCGGCCCAGGCCCGCCACCGAATGGCGGACGACGCCTGGATCGGCTTCCAAACCAACGGCCGCATGATGGATCGGGAACGCGCCCGCGCGTTGGTCCGGGCCGGCGTGGACCGGATTTGCCTCTCCGCCGACGCCGTCTCTCCGGACATGTTCCGAAAAATGCGCTCCGGCGGCGACGTGGGGGACGTGGATCGAGCGCTGGCCGTTTTGTCCCGGGCCCGGGACGAAACCTCGGAATCCAGGTTGCGCCTGGGCGTGGAATTCGTCCTGACCCGATCCAATCTGGCGGAGCTGCCGGAGGTCGTCCGATGGGCCGCGGCCCGGGACGCGGAATTCCTCATCGTCACCCACATGCTGCCCTACGCGCCGGACATGGCCGGCGAGGCGGTCCATTCTCCCAACACCGACGCCTCGGTGGCCTACTATCGAGAATGGCGGACCCGGGCCGAAGCGGAAGGCGTGGACATGGACCGGTATTTTGCCGTCCGGTGGAAATACCAAAAAACCCCGGAGGAAAAACGCATCGTGGACTGGGTGGACGGCATGGTTCGAGCGGCCGAATCTAGGGAAATCCCCTTTCACCTGAAACAACTTTTCGCCCACGACGAGGCTTTTCTGGAATCCGCCGAGGCCATGTTCGACCAGGCCAGGTCCGCCGCCGAAAACGCCGGAATTTCCCTCCGTCTTCCGTCGCTTCTCCCCACCGCCGAGCGCCGCTGCGATTTCGTGGAAGAGGGCGCGGCCTTCGTATCCTGGGACGGCCGACTCCATCCCTGCTATTTTCTCTGGCACCGGTATTCGTGCTATCTGGAAGGCCGGGAAAAACCGGTGGAGCCGGTGTCCTTCGGCCGCGTCAACGGCCGGAGTCCGCTGGACATCTGGCGAGACCCGGAATTCGTCCGCTTTCGGGAGCGGGTGTGCCGTTACGACTACCCCTTCTGCGGCAACTGCGGCCTTGGCCCCTGCGACCTGATCACCGAGCCCCATTTCCAGCACGACTGCTACACCGCGCAAGTCCCCTGCGGCGATTGCCCTTGGCCGCTGGGATTGTTGCAGTGTTTGCGGTAATTTCCGTTTTTCACATGGGAAAGGGGGTTTACTCCGCTTCTTTCCCGCTTATTTTTCAAACTTGTCCCGATCAAACAACCTTTGCCAAAGAGGCTCTTATGAAATCCTTTTGCGCTCGTTGCCGTTCCTTCTCGATCCCCGGGCTCCTTTTCATTTTCGTCTTTTCCATGGTCCTCGACGCCATTTCCATTTCCCCCGCGAATGCGGAAAGCATAGCGACCTTTGGCGACTGCAGACCATGCCCGGGAACCATTAAGCTGGAAGCCTCCGAAGTCCGGCCTTTGCTGGACACGGCAGGGATGGGGGCCGTCCGGAAAATTAATTCCCGGGATGAACGGATCGTCAAACTGGACGTCGACGGAAAAACGCCGGAAGGAAACATGGACAGTCTCGACGACGAATACGAGATCGTTTTGCAACTATCCAGTGGAATGGTTTACATCCGCAGTCTAATCGACCGATCCTACATTCATCTCGTGGCCGATTCTGCCGGAGCCAACCGGGGGGGCTTTATCGGCTGGAACCCGGAAATGTATCTTCAGGCCGGGCTGGAGGATCGGTTCGAGCAGAACATCCCCATTGACACGGCGTGGGAAAAGGTGCAAAAAAGCCACGTTTACCAATGGGCAACCAACTTCGCCGACGGCGCCAAGGGATCGAAACCACTATCGGATCGATTGCAATACGCAGTCCAACGGCTGACTCGATAGCTCAAAACGAAAGCCGATTGTTAAACCATTTTTTCTCAAAATAAATATCCCTTTCGGATCAAAACCCCATGGATGCCCAGATTCACCATTGGGCCGAAACGAAAAAATGGAACGCGCTTTTGGTCACGTTTCCCTCCGGGGGCCCTCGGTTCGGATTTAAGCGGTGGGGCGCCCGGATTTCACGAGAGTCTCAAAAAAAAATGAACGAATTTAACATGAAGGCCGAATTGAAGCCCTTTTTCCGAGATTCCCTTTTTCAGGGCGGAATGCTCCTGCTCCTTTCGGTCATCTCGGCCCTGGCGGTCAACGCAATCCGCCCGGATGGAATTGCGTTGATTCCAAAACCCGAAGCCGAACACGCCGTCGTTCTGGAATCCGGCGAACGAATCGATATCCCCCTGGAGGCGGCACGCCAAGGATGGGAGGCGGGGGAGGTCCAGTTTCTGGACTCCCGCCCGGCTTCTCAATACGCCGAAGGACATATCGAGGGGGCAATCAGCCTTCCCTGGCTTTCTTTCGACCAGCATGCGGATCGGGTGCTTCCCGTCCTCCGGGAAAACGCCACGCTGATCACCTATTGCGACGGCGTGAATTGCAGCCTCAGCAAGGACCTCGCGAAGGTCCTGATCGACTTTGGCTTTCCCGAAGTGCGGGTGTTGGTCGATGGCTGGAGCGTCTGGAAAGAAGCCGGATTGCCAACGGAATCGGGCGAAACCGGATAACGCCAATCTTTTCCGGGTCCGCGATGGTTGCCGCCCCACCTTCGGGCTAAAAACGACTCCGGAAAGATTCATCGGCAAATCTACCGAAAAACCAACGGACCCCCGGGAATTTCCCAATTTTTGCGGATTCCATTTATCCGACAAGAACGCTGTCGCGATTCACTAACGAAAACAGGAAATCATGACCCAACTGCAAGCCGCGCGAAAAGGACGGATCACCGAAGAGATGCGGGCCGTCGCCCAAGACGAAGGGCGCGAGCCGGAATGGATTCGGGCGGAAATCGCCGCCGGACGGATCGTCATCCCCAAAAACCGCCATCGGGATTTTCATCCCCGGGCGGTCGGGAGCGGCCTGTCCACCAAGGTGAACGCCAACATCGGCACATCCCAGGAACACTGCAATCTGGAAGAAGAGTTGCGGAAATTGGAGGTCGCCGTTGCCGCCGGGGCGGACAGCGTGATGGATCTGTCCACTGGCGGAATTCTGGAAAAGATTCGGACGGAAATCCTCCAGCGATCTCCCGTCATGGTGGGCGTCGTTCCCGTTTACGCCGCCGTGACCCGCCTGATTCAGGACGGAAAAGACGACGTGGACCTGACCGCAGACCTTTTGTTCGAGGAAATCGAAGCCCAAGCCAAGGCGGGCGTCGATTTCATGACCGTCCACGCGGGGGTGACCCGGGCCTCCGTCGCCGCCCTGGAAACCGATCCCCGCATTTTGGGCGTGGTCAGCCGGGGCGGCTCTCTGACGCGCCGGTGGATCGGATGCCACGGCCGCGAAAATCCGCTCTACGCCCAATACGATCGGCTGCTGGACATCTGCGAGGCCCACGACGTGACCCTGAGCCTGGGGGATGGTCTCCGCCCCGGCGCCCAGGCCGACGCGACAGACCGGGGACAGTTGGCCGAGTTGCTGGTGCTGGGGGAACTGGTGGACCGCGCCCGGGAACGGGGCGTTCAGGTGATGGTGGAGGGGCCGGGCCACGTGCCGCTGGGCGACGTCATTTTGAACGTGCAGCTGGAAAAGCGAATCTGCAAAAACGCCCCCTTTTACGTGCTGGGGCCTCTGCCCACCGACGTCGCGCCGGGCTACGACCATCTGGTCGGGGCAATCGGCGGGGCCCTGGCGGCGGCCCACGGGGCGGACTTTCTTTGCTACGTGACCCCGGCGGAACACCTTTGCCTGCCCGACGAGGCCGACGTGCGGGAAGGCGTGATCGCATCGAAAATCGCCGCCCACATTGCGGACGCGGCCAAGGGCGTGCCGGGCGCCGCCGAAAGGGATCGACGAATTTCCCAGGCCCGGCGGGATTTTGACTGGGAAGCCATTTACCGGGACGCCATCGATCCCGAACTGGCCCGGCGGCGGAAGGAATCTTCCGAAAGCAAAGGGGAAGATCATTGCACCATGTGCGGCAGCCTGTGCGCGGTGAAAACCGACCGCAAGGTGGCGGGCTGACCCGCAAAACGCGAAGGAAACGGTGATGGCCAGAGAAATCGATATGCAAACCGATATGCCGGTTGCCGAGGAATCGAACCAGGGGGCGGGAAGGACCCGTTGGCTTCGGTTGGGTCTCCGTCTGTTTCTGGGAGTGATTTTTCTGTATGCCAGCTGGGACAAAGTGCTAAACCCGGAGGCGTTCGCCACGTCGGTCCGAAACTATCAGATGTTGCCGGAGTCTCTGGTTCATCTGGCGGCCCTGCTTCTGCCTTGGCTGGAGTTGTTCGTGGCCATCTGCCTGCTGGGAGGCTTTTGGCTGCCTGGGGCGGTGTTTTGGGTCAACGCCCTCATGCTGGTGTTCACCCTGTCGCTGGCCTGGAACATGGTTCGAGGAATCAACGTCAGCTGCGGCTGTTTTAGCAACGAGACGAAGCTGGTGGGCTCGGCGCAGATGTGGGGCTATTTAATTCGAGATTTGGTTTTCCTGGGGGCCGGGGGCCGGCTGGCGTTTCTGCTTTTCCGGGAAAAACAGCGTAAAGGCGGGGCAGAGGCAACGTGAATCGCTCGGGCGATTTCACACCCCGGGCAAGGAGAGCGTTGGCGTTTTTGATCCTGCTGGTTGCCGCCTTGGCCGCGGGGTTCGTCAGCGCGGAGGAAGCCGAGGAACCACTCGCGGCGAACCGCGAGGAGTATCGCGCATTACTCCCCCCGGCTGAATTTGCCGGAAAAGATCCGAGTCGAAGAGTCCTACCGCCCCGGCGAATGGGCGGACATTCGCATTCCGGTTCGAAATGACGGGGAGGGAACGCTGATCCTCCGCCGGGTCAACATCGGCCGAGGTTCCGCCCGGGTCTGGTTTCCCGGACAACTTCCGCCCGGGGTCGGCGGAAACCATACACGTCGCAATTTTCGCCAAAGGCTACGCGGGCGAAACCCTCGCCCGCGAAATTATTTTTCGGACCAATGATCCGAAACGAAGGCGGGCGAGCATAAGAGTTGAGATCTCGGTGGCCAAAGTAAAGAATTCGGTCTAATCACCTTTTCCTCTTTCTTTTCCGCTCCCTCTCATTGCCATCAAGGTTTCAATAACCGTCAACGTAATATAGGACCAGCATAATGGCCAGAAGCGATATTATTCATTTCGATCTTCCGGGAACAATTCCCCAAGAGTTTCGTCCAAACTTAAAAGAAAATGTTGGAAGGCGTTCACAACTAAAAGCGGAGAAAAATCGTCGATAAGTTCCGCCACTCGGAGTATCATTCGATGTAGTTTCCGCTCACGCTGTTTCCGGTGGCGTCCCTCCAGCTCAGTCGCGGTCAACAAAGCGCATTTTAGGATTTCCTTCGGGTTGGAAAGTTTTTCCACTCGGGCTGGAGGAGGCAAATCCAGGGCAACCTTTCCATTGGGGTTGCCGCTGGCGGTCCGGATGGCCGATTCGTCATGGAGAAGCCATGCTTCGGTCATACGAACAGGCACGATTGGCACATGTCGATGGAGGGATTGCTCAATGGCGATCTTAATTTCGGCCAAACGAGCTTCCAAAGAAGATGATTCCGCGTCCCGGTGGATAAACAAAACATCGCAGGGAAAAAACTCAAAGGCCGAAATAGCGCGATCCGCCAGACTTTTGGGAGGATTCTTTAAAAAACCTAATTCCACCATCTCAAATTTCTCAACGCGAATGTTTCTGCGGCGAACAGCCCAATTAATCACTTGAAGGAGCGCCCGGTCCGAGGGTCCATCCGGAAGCAGCGCATATCGAATCCCACCCATAATCAGGCTCCGAAAGGCAAGGAAAGTTGCTTCGCGATTGCCTCGAACACCGTTTTTTGGCCGCTTTTTTCAGGCCTGGAAGTTCGAAGCGTATCCAAATACTTCATAACCTCTCCCACGGCCGCATGGGGAGAAATCCCGTCGTCCCGCCAAGTCCCACGGATTGAACGAACGACCAAAGCGTTAATTTTGCCTGGAGAAAAACTTGGCGGGTCCCGAGTATCTGCGAAAACAAGTTCGTCAGGACGAGCCCTCGCGGCGACCACGGGAGAATGCGTACTGACGATAACCTGACGGAGCGGATTATCGTTGCCGACCGGAACCCCGGGATCAATCGCCATGTCGGAAAGGAGTTCCACAATGGCGTCCATTCTTTCGGGATGAATTCCGTTCTCCGGTTCTTCCAAACAAATCAGACCGGTTGTATCTGAATCCTGTTCCAAAACGCTCAGGGCGACAAACCGAAGCGTTCCGTCGGAAAGCGAGGAAGCGGGCAATTCGACGCCGCCGCGGTCGATCATCATCAAACGGAGCAATCGCCGGGCGTCGTCACGATCGACGCGGATGCCATGGACGTCATCCACGAGTTCCGACAGTCGATTCGCCAATTCCGCGTAAACCCGGTTTTCATCTCCTGAGCGGGCGATCTTGTAAAGTGTCGCCGGAAGATGTTCGCCGTCCACCGCCATAGATGCCGGGGCTTGCAGTTCGTCGGGACGCCGAAGAGCCGAAGGTTCCAATTGAAGAATTCGCCAGGATCGCATTTCCCTGCGGACAAGTACCGCTGTCCTCGCCTCATCGGCATTTTGCGCCCCGGAAAGCGCTGTGCGGGGTAGATTATTCGCCAAAAAATCCGTGGGGCGCCCCCCACCTCGCTTTGATTTGGATTCATCCTTCATTTTATCGGAACTCAGACGCACCAGACGTTTTTCCCCATCGCCTTCCATATCTATAAACGGCGCACGGCGTTGGGAGGTTTTCACGACGCTATCCCGCCATGCTCCGGCGTGGGAAAAGCCAAGCCTTTTCCGGGCTTCACGACGCGGAATATAGACCAGTTTCTCATGCGTCAATCGAATGCGCGGTATCCCCCCTTCCTCCCGAACCAAACTAAGCTCGAGCGAATAGTTCAAAAAAGTTTGGCTAGCTTCGGCCGGTTGATGAAAATCATCGATACCCTGGGATGGAATTAGGATATCGCAATCGAAACGCATTTTCCCCTCGCCACCAACCGTAAACAAATCTCCAATATCCGTTCCTCCTCGGGTTGCAAGCGCAGCCTCCACGAAAGGTCGGTCGGCGAGCTGTGCAAGGAAGTGGATTGCATCAAAAATATTTGATTTGCCTACACCGTTCAGACCCGCGATACAGGTGAAGGGGCCGAAACGGATTTCGGTATCCACTAAATTTTTGAACCCGGTCACATAAAGGCGGGTGAGCATGTTCACCCCTTTTGGAAAATTCTGATCGTTTAATTGGGATACGGAATAAAATCTTGAAACAAAATCCGCCACGCCATCTCCGCCGCCATTTTTGCGCCGCCGGACCTGGACCTGACGAATTTCCGGACCTTCTCCCGCACCTGATCCCGATCGGGCGGATGGCGCAACAGGGAAAGAAGCGAGTTTGCCGCTTCCTCGGCGTCGCCGGTCCGGACGGCCAGCCCTCCTCGGAAAATCTCCTCGCCGATCCAGGCGAAATTGGACCAGGACGGTCCGATCACCGGAATTCGCCCGGCGGCCAGCGGTTCCATAAAATTTTGCCCCCCCAACGGTGCGAGGCTTCCGCCCACGAAGACGGCGTCGGCGCATTCGTACAGCTTGCCCAGCTCTCCAAAGGTATTCCAGATCACGATCCTTCCCGCTGAAGCCGGGGGAATCAAATCGGAACGAAGTGCCCAGGGAATCCCCTCGGCGGAAAGCCGATCCGTCCAAACGGAAACCCGGTGAAGGTGGCGGGGAGCGAGGGCCAGAATCGCATTGGGAACCGATTCTCGAATTTTCCGAACCATCCGAAGGACCGGCGTTTCTTCTTCTTCCCGGATGGAACCGAGGACGACAACGGAATCTTCCGGCTTGAACCAACCGTTTCGGGCCGTCAGGGGATGGTTCCCATTCCCCGGCGCCAAGCCGGGCCGAACCTCCGCTCCATTCCCTTGAAACGGGGAAATCTCCTCCGCCGCATTCTCCGGGATTCGAATCCGGTCGAACTTGATGTTGGGCATCACCGTCACGCCGGCCGACCCGAAAAGCGAGGCGAATCTTTCGGCATCGGCCGGGGAAATGGCCGCAATTCGATCCGGCCGAAGAGAACGCCACAGACCGCCCATTCGCCGGTATCCGCGCAAACTTCGCGCGGTGATTCTGCCGTTGAGCAGCAACACCGGCACCTCGCGGGTCCGCAGCGCGGCCAAGTGCCCCGGCCAGAGTTCCGTTTCCAGCAAAACGGCGGCGCGGGGCCGGACCTGATCCACGGCCCGGGTCATCCAGGACGGCCGATCAAAAGGGAAGAATGCCCGCGCCCATCTTTTTTCCGCCGCCAGAATTTCCATGCCCTGGCGAGTCCCGGTGGTCGCGAGCACCCGAATTCCCCGGAAGCCATCCGCCGCTCGGAACAGTTCCCGGGCCAGATAGGCCTCCCCCGCCGAGGCGGCCTGAATCCAAAGATCGGCGGGGGGAAGCGTTCGCCGAAGAACGCGCTGGTCCCAGCCGTCCCGAAGACGGGAGTTGCGCCGCAAAATCGGCGGAACCAGCCGCCAAAGGCCCTCGTAAAAAGCGAGTGGTGCGCGAATGGGCGGCGGCAACGTCCGTTCGGCGACCTTTAAATTTCGGGGAACAACGCCCTTCGCCCGGCCTCGGAACGGCCCGTTTTCGAAATGCCGGCCCATTCTACTCCGCCCCCGTCAGCAGGTAAGCCGCCAGACAGGCGAAGACGAAATTGGCGGCCCAGGCGGCCACCGGGGCGGGCAACATCCCGCCGTAGCCCAGGGACAGGTTGAAGCTGTGGAGGACCCAGTAGAGAAAACCCAGCCCCAACCCCGCGGCGACCGCCACGGGCATTCCTTCCTTCAGGCCGGTCCGGGCGGCCATGCCGACGCCTAGAAATCCAAGGATCAGGCAGATCAGCGGGAAGGCAACTTTGGCGTGGAGGTCCACTCGATACCGGGTGGCGTCGTATCCGCCCCCTTCCACCTCCCGCGCGCACTCCAGCAGCTCGGCGAAGTTCATCTCCTCCGAGGATTTAACCACGTCGACCAGATCGTCGGGGGTCAGCGGCAGGGCTTCGGACCAGACGGAATGAGATTTCACTTCGTATTCCCCGGCCCCCTGATCCCGTCGCTGCTCCAGCACGCCCTCCAGCCGCCAGCGGCCGTCGGAAAATTCCCCCCGCCGGGCGTCCAGCCGACGCGCCAGGCGGAAATCGGGATCGAATCCGTACAGGGTCAGTCCGTAAATGGCCGATTCATCCGGATTGAAATACCGAACGAAAAGGATTCGTCCTTCGTCCCGCAGCCAGATGTTTCGAGATCGGGAAACCACCGCGCCGCTCTCGCCGTGCCGGGTGGACCAGATTCGGTTGGATCGGGCCGTGGCCGAAGGGACCACCACTTCGGAAAACAAGATCAGAATCAGCGTGACCGCCAACCCGAATCCGAAAACCGGCCGAATCAAGGCATAGACGGAAACGCCGCAGCTTTTCAAAGCGATCAACTCGTGGTGGCGGGCCATCAGTCCGAAGACGATGAGCACCGACAGGAGGACGGAGAGCGGCAGAATCTGGGTGATGATGGCGGGGGTTTTATAGGCCAGATAGATCAGGGTCCGGCCGACCGTCTGCCCGGCGTCCAGAAAATTGTCCACCCGTTCGAAAAAATCGACGGTGAGATAAATGGCCACCACCGCCGTCAGCACGGCCCCGGCATAGCCGACAAGCCGCCAAAGTATGTACCGGCTGATGATTCGCATGGGCCGTCAGACCGCCGGGGCGGCCTCGGCGGGGGCCTTTTGGAACTGCATCTGGTGAAGTTTGAAATACTCGCCCTGGCGGGCCATGAGATCGGCGTGGCTTCCCGACTCCACGATCCGGCCGTCGGAAAGCACCATGATTCGGTTGGCGAACCGGATGGTGGAGAGACGATGGGCAATGACGAAAGTGGTGCGGCCCCGCATGAGGTTTTCCAACGCCCGCTGAACCAGCATTTCCGAGGCGGTGTCCAGGGCGGAGGTGGCCTCGTCCAGAATCAGAATGGGCGCGTCCTTGAGCAGGGCCCGGGCGATGCACAGCCGCTGCTTCTGTCCGCCGGACAGCCGATTCCCCAGCTCGCCGATGCGGGTGTCGAATCCCCGGGGAAACCGCTCGATGAAATCCTCGGCGTAGGCGGCCCGGGCGGCTTCCCGGACCTGTTCCTCGGTGGCGTCGGGCCGCCCGTAGGCGATATTGGCCCGCACCGTGTCGTCGAACAGGATGGTGTCCTGGGTGACCAGCGCGATCTGGCGGCGAAGCGAGGCCAAGGTGACGTCCCGGATGTCGATTCCGTCCACCCGGACCGAGCCGACGGTGGGATCGTAAAAGCGCGGGATCAGGTTGACCAGGGAGGTCTTGCCGCCGCCGCTGCCCCCCACCAACGCCAGCACCTCGCCCGGCGCCACGTCCAGATGAATGTTTTCCAGGGCGGAAATTGCCCCCTCGTAGACCAGCGACACGCCGGAAAAGGTGACCCGGTGGGGGCCGTCCAGTATTTCTCCGGCGTCGGGCTTTTCACGGATTTCCGGCTCCCGTTCAATGATGTCGAAAACCCGGTCGGTGGCCGCCAGCCCCTGCTGAACCTTGTTGTTGACCTTGGACAGCTTTTTCACGGGATCGTAGAGCAACAGCACGGCGGTCAAGAAGGAAAAAAAGGTGCCCGGCGTGGAGGTGCCGTCGATTACCCGGCCGCCGCCGTACCAGATGATGAAGGCGATGCCGATTCCGGCCAGAAACTCCATCACCGGCGAGGTGAGGCTGCCGGCCACCACGGTGCGCAGCTCCATGCGGAACAGATGCCGCGTCCGTTCCGCGAACCGCTTTTTCTCGTAGTCCTCCCGGCCGAACGCCTTGACGATCTTGTTCCCGGCGAAGGTTTCGTGGAGAAAGGAAGAAAGTTCGGCCATGGCATGTTGACAGCCGGTGCTCATGCGGCGCACCCGCTTGCCGAATTCCACCACCGGGTAAAAGGCCAGCGGCAGGATGACGATGGCGCCCAGGGCCATTTGCCAGTCCCGATAGAAGACCACGGCGGTCAGACCCAGAATCGTGAACACGTCCCGAAGGCCCGTGGTCACCGAGGAGGAAACCATCTCCTTGATAATGTGTACGTCGTTGGTGATCCGCGACATCAGCACGCCGGTCCGTTCCGCCTGGAAAAACGATAGCGGGAGGTCCTGAATGCTGTCGTAGAGCTGGTTGCGCATCCGCCGGATGATGCTTTGGCCCACATAATCCATCAGGTAATTCTGCCCGAAAATCCCGATGCCCCGCAACAGATAGACCACCAGCACCACCAACGGGACAATCTTCAGCATGGCGGTGTCGCCTTTGAAAAAAATGTCGTCCAAAACCGGCTTGACCAGAAAGGCGGTGGCGGAAGTGGAGGCGGCCACCAGCAACATGCAGAACATCGCGGCGGCGAGCTTGCCCCGGTTCTCCCGGATCATGGCGAGAATGCGGCGGTGTCGGTATTCCAATTTGATCATGGGAAATCCGTGAAGGGTCCAGGAGAGCGGACGAGTTCCGGAGGCGCGATGTCGTCCCGGCCGCAGGCCCGATCGGCTTGAAGGGTGATCCGGTTCAATTCCGTCTCCAGCCGTTGGCGGGCGGCCTCGAAGCCGTCGGCGTCCAGATCGGACGCAACGTAGACGGGCCGGCCGTAGACGATCCGGCACCGGGTGAAGGGCGCGGGCAGGAGGAAGCGGTCCCAACTGTTGAACGCGAGTCCCTCGCGGGCGCTGTAGGTCATGGGCAAGATCGGGGCGCCGGTCTTCCGGGCCAGGGCGATAATGCCGGGCTGCACCCGAAAGCGCGGACCCCGGGGACCGTCGGGAATAATCACGGCGTGCCGGCCATTTCGGATTCGGCGAATCAGCTCGGCCAAAGCCTTTCGCCCGCCTCGGGTCGTCGAGCCCCGAACCGGTTCATGTCCCTGCCGGGCAAGAATCCGAGCGATGATTTCCCCGTCCCCGGAGGCGCTGACCAGAATGGCGGCCCGCCAACCGGCATACAAATAGCTGAACATCAAAATCCGGGAATGCCAAATGGCCGCGATGAAAGGCGTCGGTCGCCGGATCCGGCGCCGCGTCCGGGCTTCTCCTTCGGATCGGATTCGAACGGTACGAAAAATGGCGCGGACCAACAAATCCCCAAGAAACCCCGCGGCCCGCCATTGCCGATTGGTCAGACGAAGGGCGATGATTATTTCCCGAAGAACCGGTAGCCCAGCATCCGGAACTGAAAAAAGAGAAAACAGCCCACGCAGAAGCCGGCCAGGGCCAGGCCGGCGGCGAACGCCACCATCAGCGCCAGAATCCAGCCAAGCGCGGAAACGCCCGTCGCGAATGCGATTTGGGCCAGGCCCAGCAGCCCCAGGGCGATGGAATTATTGAAGCGGGCCAGCTTGAAATCTTCCCGCTCCGCGCCCGGAATCCGGTCGGCGAACAGCTTTCGCCCCACCATGGCCACCAGGCTGCAATCCGGGCCGCCGAAGACCGCGCCCGCCAGCATCAAAAAAAGCAAGGTCGTGATCCAGGCCTGCTGGGTCGCAAAGGCCAGCAGAACGCCGACCAAAAGCGTCCAACGGTTCAAAACCACGATCGGCATGGGCACGCCGTCTTGCATGCCGTTTTCCGAAGACGTTTCCTCGCTCATACTCTCCTCCTCGCGAAGGTCCGGTTTGCCATTATAAGCCGCCAACGTTCATTTTGGCGAAAATTTCCAGGGGCGAATTGCCTTCGCCCTCGGACAATCCGACACATTCTTCCTTTGGAAATCCAAAGTGAACGGCGTTGCATTTAAAGCGAACCGACCTGCGGGTTCCGCCGCCGTTCCGCCCGTCCTACCCTCTCG
>JBKHDD010000100.1:0-17980 GCA_046541515.1 Desulfococcaceae bacterium | reverse complement strand
AAATACGCTCCAGTGTCCACAAAGCACCTAACGGCCATGAATGCTTTCCTCATCATACAAATAATCATCCAAATTCTCGGAAATGTCGCTGGGTCCCTCGCCGTCCCAATGGGGACTATCGAGAAAAAGAAATCGGCTTCCTTTCGGTGGAACGCGATTTTCCTCTTCTTCCGGAATAATGATTCGAATGTTCGTTTCCGGTGGAATATTTAAGGCACGAATTTTTTCGGGAAGGTCCTTAATCGTGGTTTCGATTTCCATTTCAATCCCTCTTTCAAAAAAATCATTCCCCTAAAATCAGCCAGCCCCATTCCAATGCCGTTCCTTTGAGTTTTCAATGGACAAATGTGCTTGATTGTCCAAGGGCGAATGCGATTCGTCATAAAACATTTGGGACCATTGGCAATAGAGACGATCCCATGTCCCGGCAGCCTTGGGTTGCACTCGCCGCAACGGAACATGGCCCGAATCGGAGGCAGGCACAACTCGTCTCTCCCGGGCGCGGTATGGAAATTTACGCCAATGGCCTTGGTTAAATTCAGCGCATTGGCATGATGCTGAATCCAAACTTTTTCCCATTGCCTTGGGAAATAAAGGCGGCGGTATTCCGGTATAAACCCAACCGAAATTGGAAATTTACCGAGCAGCCTCCACCGTCCGCAAAAAACACCCCCCACCGTCCCCGTCGCCTTCATTGTCCAAACCCGGCGCGGGCGGAAGTCCGGACGGAGTGCCTAGCCCGGAGGGATCGACGATTCTGCCGTTGGCGATGCCGTCCACGTCGCCCCGGGAGCCGTCGCCGATTTCCAGGGAAACCCGGGTGCGGTCTTCGGAAAAGGCCGCGCCGAAGTCGTACCAGCCCACCGAGGGATCGTGCTTGAACCAGCGATCTTCGGGGTTGGCCGGGGCGGGCAGAAAGAAGGTGATGGAGGCCCGGCGGCCGGAACCAGGGACCCGGATTTCCAGCCCAGTGACGCCGAACGCGAAATCCGACGGACGACGGCGCCGATCTTCAATGCTGGCCGGGTCCACCGCGTCCAGACGAACCAGTTCCCCGTTGGCAACTTGAATGCCCATGGCCGCGCCGCCCGCCGTTCGATAGGTCAACGCCTCCTCCGGAAATCCGGTGATGCCGTTGTCTCGCACCTCCACCGCCACCTCCCCGACCACCGGATCGGCGGATTCGCGGAACACCGTTCGCTGAAAAATCAATCGTTCACCCTCCGGACCGGCGGCGGACGCGACGAAGGCCGGTTGGGCCGCGTTTGGATCGGAAAGCGGGGCGTTCGGCCCGGAAATCTGTTCCCAACGGACGCCAACGGAACCGTCCACCGCCGCCCCGGCCGGGAGGACCGCCGTTTGACCTTCTTCCACCGTCAAATCCGGCGCGCCGGGACCGGGAACGTCGATGTTCGCAACCGTCACCGTCGCTTCGTCCATGTCGGATTCCCCCTGACTGTCCACCACCGTCAACCGAAACCGGAGGATTGTGTCCGCCTCCACCTCCGGCGCGGTAAAATCCGGGTTCGCCGTATCCCCCCCGCTCAGGCTCACGGCGGGACCCGCCGTCTGATCCCAGGAAAACCCGGTCAGGGTTCCCTCTCGCGCAAAGGAATTCCCGCCGTCCAGCTCCACGAATGCGCCTTCTTCCACCCGCTGGTCCGGACCAGCGTCGGCCGCCGGGGGATCGGGAGCGGTGGGCACGGCCACGGTGATCTCCACGCTCTCCTGATCAAAGGCCGGGCCGGGGGCGCCGGAATGGCCCCGATCGTCGGCCGTGACGGTCAAGAACAAAACGCCCTGCCAATCCGGCTGGGGATCGTATCGGAGACCGTTCAGGGCGGTGTTGACGTCGGTCACCGTCCCGGTCGCCTCCAGCTCATTGGTCCCCACGCCGCTCAATTCCGCCCCGTTGCCGGCGCCGGCGGAAAGGGCGCCTCGGGGGACGAAAAGGGAAAGGGCGACGATCCCGTCGCCCGCGTCCGGATCGGAGACGGAAACGGCGTTGTTTTCCACCGAGCTAAAAATCAATGGGACATTTTGGGGGGTCAACTGCGGGCCGGGAAGGCTTAGTTCCGGAGGGTCGTTGACCGGCAGAACCGACAACACCGTGGTCGCGGCTGAACTGGACAAGTCGCCGCTTTCCACCAGGAACGTCAACACGCGAAGTTCCGCGGACGGGGTGTCGGATGGGTTGAAAAACGCGATGGACCGCAGAATCTTGGTGTAGGCGGCGGCGTCGTCCTGGCCGGCGAGGCGAAGGGCGCCGTCGGAATAGTTCCCGATGACGGCGGTACCCGACGTATCCGCGGTGAGCTGGTCGCCCGGCTGCACATTTTGAAAAGTCACCGTCAGGGCGGAAAAACCGTTTCCGGAGGGATCCGTCAAAGTGGCGCCTTCGCCGGCAACGGCCGCGGGATCGCCGTTTTCCGTAAAGGTGGCGGTCGCCACTTCCGGCGGATCGCTGGGGTCCAGGGCGGCGATGGCCAGGGAAACCCGGCTTTTCCGCGAGCCATCGGAGACCGTGACCGCGAACACGCGATCGTTTTCCGCGTCGGCGGGCGTCAGACGAAGAGAGCGGAGGACGCTTTCGTAAACGGAAATCTCCCCGGCGCCCGTCAGCCGGAGTTCTCCGTCCAACGATTCCACCGTCAATCCCGTTCCCGCGGCGTCCAGGGAGACGTCGTCCCCGGGCGCTCCGAGAATTCGCTCCACCGAAGCGGTTTCCAGAAAGTCGTGGTCCGGGTCCGAAATGACCGCGTTGGGGGACAGCAACACCGATCCCAACGCCTCCGGAAGTGCAACCACGTTCCCGCGCCCTTCCGCCGTCGGGTTCAAATCCAACTCCGGGCGATCGTTGACGGTTTGGACCCGAACCGTCGCCGTGACCGGGTCGGACGTTTCCGCTCCGTCCACGGCGGTAATCGTGATTTCCCGGGGCCTTGGATCCGGATTGTCGCCCTCGGCAAAAAACGTGGCCGTCCGTAGCACCCGCTGGAAATCGGCGGGAGAGGCCGGTCCCGCCAGCCGAAGCGTCTCGCCGTCCCAATTCGCTCCGATCCCGGCTTCGGCGGCCGCGTCCAAAAAGTCCGTGGCGCCAACCGGCGCCAGTTCCAAAACGACTTCATCCAGCACGTCGTTTTCCGGATCGGAGACGGAGGCCGTCGGCGCGATCCGAACCGGGCCGTCGCCCTCCGCAAACAAGACGAAAATATCCGGCGAAACGCCCCCCCCATTGGATGGATCCAGGCTTACCGAAGGCGGCGCGGCGAGAACCAAAGTCGGAAGAACCAGCGATAGCAATGGAAGCAATGGAAGCGGACAGGGGAAAAGGCGCATGGGCGGTCTCCGAAAAAAAATGCCCGGTCCCCGAAAGGGAACCAGGCGAGGAATTGAGCCGGGTTGAAATATCCGGAATTACTCCAGGACCATCAACATGACCCGGCGGTTGCGGGCGCGGTTTTCGGCGGTGTCGTTTTCGGCCGCCGGCTTGGATTCCCCGTAAGAGTAGGCGTCCATCCGGTGCAGGGGGAAATCGTGGCGCTCGTGGAGGTAGGAAAGAACCGATTGAGCCCGCTCCCGGCCCAGATCCAGGTTGTACGCTTCGGAGCCGATGTTGTCGGTATGGCCTTGGATTTCAATATAAACGTCGTCGTTTTCTTCGATGAGCACACTCGCGAAAATGTCGAGTTGCTCCTTGGCCTCGGCGGACAGTTCGCTTTCGTCGAAGGCAAACGGAAGCGATTCGTCGGAGATGACCACCTCGTAGAGCAGTTTGCCGTCCGATTCCACCTTTTCGGCGGCTTTCGCCCGCTCCAGCGCCTCCTCCACCAGCTCACGGTTTTCCCGAACTTCAGACTTGAGGGTGCCGATCTCTTCCGCATGGGCTTCCAAGCCCTGACGAATTTCGTCAAACTCCGTTTCCATGTCGGTCCGGACCAAATTGATTTCGGTGTTCAGGGCGTCGTTGATCCGCTGATCCACGTAGCCTCGGCTGGCGCAACCGCCCAGGGCCAGGGCAAGCGATCCCGCCAGGGCGAGTGTCGGAAGGACGAGTTTCATGAGCCGCTTTCCTCCGTTTTTTTTCGGTTGGGAGCTCTATCGGTTGAGGCGCTCTTCTTCGATCAACGCACGGGCCGTGTCCAAGTCGTAGGCCCGCCGAGGGTCAAATCCGTCCTTTTTCCGGTCGTACATGGCGGACGCCTCCCGGATGGCGGCGTAGGGAACCCAGCCGTGTTCCGCCCACATGTTTTCGTCGTCGGCGTTCCACATGCGGAAGCAGACGTCCCCGCCCGCCTCCTTCACGTACATGCGGACGCGGTGGTTTTCCGGAAAGGGGTAGTAAAACATCCCGAGTTGATCTTTCATGTTCGAGCGGACTCCGTGGCGGACCAGCGGCGTTTGAGCCGCAACATGCCGGGGGAAAAGTTGAGATGCATAAGGGTGGAGCGTATTCCCGAATCAAGGAAGCGCCGTTCCAGGTCGTCGAAAAGAACGGGCCGGTCCGGCCAGGTGAAGGTTTTGCGTCTGGCCTCCAATCGAGCCCAGTGCTCCGCCGCCTCCGGCCGTTCCGCGAAAACGGCCTCGGTGGCCGCGTCGCAAAGGAACATCTCGCAAACGATGGGCTTCACCGTCCACAAGCAGCCTTCCGGCCCCAGAAAAACGCATTTTCCGCTCTTGTTGGGGGCGGAAAGGGCTTTGGCCATGGCGTCCAGTCGATCCGCCGGCGCGTTCAGAGCGTTCACCACCACGTCGGCGAAGAAAACGATAATGGAATCTTTGGCGCAACAAGCACTTGTTCCCGAAGCGTGGCAACGGCGGGTGCAAAGGGCGTCAAAATGCCCCGATAGAAACCCGGCGGTTTCTTCCCGAAATTCCAGGTAGGACGCAATTTCCCGGTGCAGATCGGCTCTTTCACGGGAAGAATGGCGGCCCAAAAATTCCCGGACGGCTTGAAGCGTTTCGAGCTGTTCGGTCTGGTAATCGTTCATGGCGATTTTAAATTAGAAAAAAAAGATTTGCATGTCAAGTAGAACAACCCCTATTATTCCGTGCAAAATTCCATGAAACCCGACCCGATCGGCCTCGCGGGAGGCCGGGTGGAACCATGCTTCAAATTTCCGAAATATTCTATTCCATTCAGGGAGAATCGACCAACTTGGGTCGGCCCTGCGTGATGATTCGCCTGACCGGCTGCAACCTGGACCGCGCCTGGTGCGACACCCGGTGCGCCATGGACGAAGGTCGCGACATGTCCCTGGACCGGGTGCTCGCGGAAGCGGATCGAACGCCCCGCCCACTGGTGGAGGTGACCGGCGGCGAGCCGCTGATCCAGCCCGAGACTCCGGAGCTGATTTCCGCCCATTTTAAAAGCGGGCGAAAGGTTTTGATGGAAACCAACGGCGCCGCGGACATCGACCGGGCGGACCGCCGCTGCGCGCGGATTATGGACGTGAAATGTCCCTGCGGCGGCATGGCGGACCGGACCGATCCAGGCAACTTTTCGCGCTTGACGGAACGGGACCAGGTCAAGTTTGCGCTGGCCGATCGAACCGACTGCGAATTCGCGCGGGAAACGATCCAAAGTCGGCTTGGCAAGGCGGACGGCGGCCGATTGCTTCTTTCGCCGGTGGAAAACCGGCTGGCCCCTCGGGAGCTGGCGAAATGGATGTTGGCCGACCGTTTGGACGCGCGAATGCAACTGCAACGACATATCCGGCCGGAGATCGAACGGGGAGTCTGACATGACAAATTCCGGGGAACGCCCCGCCATCGTGCTGGCCAGCGGCGGACTGGATTCCACCACCGTGCTGGCCATGGCTCGGGAGGCGGGCCACACGGTCCACGCCCTCAGCTTCGACTACGGCCAGCGCCACCGGTTCGAGCTGGACGCCGCGGGCCGGGTGGCGGAAGCGTTGGGCGCGACCTCTCGTCGAATCGTTCGGGTGGAGCTGGGGCCGGTGGGCGGCTCGGCGCTGACGGCGGACATTCCGGTGCCCAAAGGGCGGGAAGCGGAACAGATGTCCGATGGAATTCCGATCACCTACGTGCCCGCCCGGAACACGGTGTTTCTTTCCTACGCGCTGGCTTGGGCCGAGGTGCTGGACGCGGCGGACATCTTCATCGGCGTCAACGCGGTGGACTACAGCGGCTATCCCGACTGCCGCCCGGAATTCATCGAAGCGTTCGAACGGATGGCCAATCTGGCCACCCAGGCGGCCGTGGAAGGGCGGCTGAAAATCCGCATTCACGCGCCGCTGATCCAAATGACCAAGGCGGAGATCATCCGAACCGGGATCGCGCTGGGCGTGGATTACGGCATGACCCACAGTTGCTACGATCCGGACGACCGGGGCCGGGCCTGCGGCCAGTGCGAAAGTTGCCGGCTGCGGCGGCGAGGGTTTCAGGAAGCCGGAGTGGACGATCCGACGTGGTATGCGGAATAATGCCAACGCCAGCCAGCCAGCCCCAAACTTGGGGTATGAACCCCAAGCTCATATGCGGCCGCCCTTTCAGGGCTTGGGTAGGTTGCATGGGAGCCCGCTTCAGCGGGCTTTTTCGAATCTAGCCGGGGAATTCATTCCCCGGTCCGGCGGCGGCAGGGGATTTCAATATTCGAAAACCACCCAAGGTCCGTTCGGCGCCCAAGGGCTATCGCTTGGAAGCGACCGACTCCCCGCCCACCAGCTTCCACCCGACCATTCCCCAGACCAGGTTGTAAACCCGGCCGGGGCGCTGATCTTTCAGCCCGTATCCGGCCACGGGGGAGCGGTGGCCGGTCATGCAGATCATGACCACGTCTCGGTCCGAGTCGGCGGGCACCGACGGGTTTTCTTTTCCGAGCAGATCGGGCCGGTGTTTGGAGCCGGGGATGTGAAACAGCTGATACTCCAGCGGCGTGCGAACGTCGATCAGGGCCACGGATTCCGGCCGTTCCCGCAGCCGCCGCTTGAGTTCCCAGGGGAACATGGGTTGTACGCCGGCGGCCTTCCAGGCCAGTTCCCAGCCGACGATGAATACGAGGAGCAAAACAATCCAAATCATGCGGAGAATCGCCTTTCTTTTCGGTGCGGGATCGGTCACGGGACCGGATCGACCAGGGGCATCCGCTCGTGCAAATCGGCGGCGACTTCCCGGATCAGGTCCAGCAGTTCCAGTTCGGCCAGAAATCGGGGCGGAATGGCGCTTTCGCCGCGGAGCGCCCCCAGCAGGTTTCCGGTGATGGCCCCGGTGCTGTCCGAGTCCCCGGAATGGGTCACGGCCAACCGGAGGGCGGCCTCGAAATCGTTTTCGAAGACCAGGGCGCAGAAGACCGAGATGGCCAGGGCCTCTTCGGCGATCCAGCCCGCGCCGAGGGTTTCCACGGTCTCCGAGGTCGGGGGAAGCCGGTCGGCGGCGTCCAACGCGGCGCGGAGGGCGTTCCGACATTCCCGGGAATGGGGACGCTGGGACACCATTTCCAACCCGGCCTCCACCGCGTGGCGGAGCGACCGCCCCCGGGAGATGTCGTAAACCATCCAGGCCAGGCCCCCGGCGGCCAGATAGCCGGACGGATGGCCATGGGTGACGGCGGCGATCTGGCAGCCCACGTCGAAGACCTGGTTTTCCGGCACGCCGTAGGCAACGGGCGCGGCCCGCATGACTCCGCCGCAGCCCTTGCTGTCGTTGATGGGATCGTCCATCGTGCCCATCTTTCCCGAGGCCAGGGCGGACAGGCAGGTGTTGCCCGGGGCGCGGCGGCTGTAGAGTTCCGGCCGGGTCATCAGCAGGCCGTCCACCATGGCGCAGCTTCCGTGGGTTTTCAGCAGGGCGTCCCGTTGGGCCGGGTTTCCGCGTTGGGTGGCCAGCCATCGCAGATAAGCCCGGTAGACGGTAATCACCGGCGGTTCGGCGTCCGGCCCGTCTCCCCGGACCGCCGCCAGAATCAGCCCTTCGGCGGTGAAGAGGGTCATCTGGGTGTCGTCGGTGATGGCCCCCTTCCGACCGTAGGCCCGGGCGTAGTCCGAAACGCCTTTGGCCCCGAATCGACGCCGAATGGCGTCCAAACCGTCAAATTCCACCGCCGCCCCGAGGGCGTCGCCCACCGCGCCGCCCACCAGGCAACCGGTTACGTATTCCAGACTTCGTCGGTTTTCCGACATATTTCCATCTCCAGAGAAGGGGGTCCGCACCGGGTTTTTTTATGGAACCGAATCACAGTTTTCCGTCGGAGGCAAGTCCAGAGAAAGATCCAACGCCGGGCCGGCGACTGCTCGTCACCGGAGCCAGCGGCAACCTGGGCGGTTTCCTTTGCCAGGTTGCCCGGAAAGCGGGCTGGGAGGTCGTCGGCGCGTACCGGAACCACCCGATCCGGATTCCCGGAATCGCCGGCCGTCGGATCGACCTGTATCAAACGGATTCGATATCCCGGGTGCTGTCGGAAATCCGGCCCCGCGGCGTGATCCACGCCGGCGCGGTGGCCGGAATCAATGCCTGCGAGGCCGATCCGTCCGCCACGTGGACCATCAACGTGACCGCCTCGGCTCGCATTGCCCGCTGGTGCGCCGACCATCAGGTTCCCTTGATCTTCACATCGTCGGACATGGTCTTCGCCGGGGACCGCCCGCCCTACCGGGAAACCGACCCCGCGGCCCCGATTTGCCGGTATGGGGAGCAAAAAGCCGAGGCCGAGAAGGCGGTGCTGTCCGCCTGGCCCCATGCGGCCGTGTGCCGTCTTCCCTTGATGTTCGGCGTCGGGCAGGGGAATCGGACCACCTTCGACGAAAAAATGATCGCCGACCTCCGGGCGGGGCGGCAGGTGCTGCTGTTTCGGGACGAATTTCGAACCCCGGTGGATCTGGAATCCGCGGCGGAGGGCCTGCTGAACCTGCTGGACAAGGACCGGGGCCTATTCCACCTGGGCGGCGACCGTCGGGTGTCCCGATTTGAGATGGGCAAACTGGTCGCCCAACGCCTCGGGCTGGACCACGCCCTTTTGCTGCCGGTGCGGCAACGAGACGTGCCCATGGCCGCCCTTCGTCCGGCCGACCTGTCCCTTCGAAGCGACCGGGCCAAAGCGCTGGGATATCGTCCCCGAACTCTGGTCGAGGGATACCGGCGAATGCTCCGGGAAATGACCGCGGAGGTCGACGGATGAAAAACGCGGAGGCGTGGTCCCACCACTTTGACAACCGGGCTCCCAACGGTTAGTTTTCCATTTCATTTTATGATTCCGGAGGCCGCCATGTTACTGATTCTGTCGCCTTCCAAAAGCCTCGATTTCGACACCCCGCCGCCACTGGACCCGGGCGCGAAACCCCGTTTTTTGAAGGAAGCCGCCCAGTTGATGGACCGCCTGCGGCCGCTTTCGGTGGACGACCTCCGCGACCTGATGGACGTCAGCGAAAAGCTGGGAAAACTGAATCACCAACGCTTCCGGGAATGGTCCGAGGATCACGGTTCCGATTCGGCCAAACCGGCGGTCTACGCCTACACCGGGGATGTCTACGACGGCCTGCGGGCCTGGGAACTCTCCAAGGCGGACATGGACTGGGCGGAACATCGGCTCCGGATTTTGTCCGGGCTCTACGGCGTTCTCCGGCCGTTGGCCCGGATTCGTCCCTACCGGCTGGAAATGGGCATCCGGCTGGAAAACGCCGAGGGGAAAAACCTGTACGAGTTTTGGGAAGATCGGATCACCGAGACCCTGAACAAAGACCTGGCGGAAGTCGGCGGAGATGTTCTGCTGAATCTGGCTTCCCAGGAATACGCCAAAGCGGTGGATCTCAAACGCCTGGGCGCCCGGGAAATCGTGCCCAAATTCAAGGACTGGAAGAACGGCGAATACAAATTCATCAGCTTTTACGCCAAAAAGGCCCGGGGACTGATGGCCCGGTTCGTAATTCAAAACCGGCTGGAATCGGCGGAGGAATTGAAGGATTTTGACCTGGAGGGATACCGGTTTTCCGAGGAATTTACCGAATCCATGGAAGCGCCGGTGTTTACGCGGAAAGAATCGTAAATTTCAGCAAAGGGGGCGAAGATGGCGGAAAAACAGCCCGGTCTGGATCTGGCCGGCCACGTGGAGCTGGCCGGCCGTTTGTCGGAGATGGAAGCGCATGTAAAGCAAATTCGGAAAACCGTCACCGCCGCCTACGGCGAGCCGGCGCGGTCGATGACCCGCCAAATTTCCCAATCCTTGGAAACCTTGCGCTCTTTCCTGGATACCCGGGTGTTCGTGGAAAACCCGGAGCGCGAAGGCGCCGCGAACGGCGCGGTTTACTACACGGGCGGCAGACGGGGTTGCGGCGGCGCCGGGGGTGGATGTTCGGGAGGCTGCAAAAACCACCCGGGAGACGCGCCTTGCGCCGCAACGGCGTCGGCCTCCGGCTTTCAGAACGTCTGAAGCACCGATTTAACGGTGTTCCCCTCTGCGCGGGAACCAAAATGGGCCATGATTTCGCGCATGGCCTGCATGTTGTTTTTATACTTTGAAAAATCCACGTTGGCCTCGATCCAGGCCCGGATTTCCGCTTCGTCCGCCAGCTGGGGGAGATAGCTTTCCAGCGCCGCGATGAAGTCGGTGTCGCCGCCGCCGGATTTTTCGATGGTTTCCCGCTCCGATTTAATCAATTTCCGGATGACGGCGACCACTTCGTCGTCGCTCAGCTCCTTTTTGTCCGACCGGGCGAACTCTCCCATCACCACCCGAAGCGCCGATTTTCGGGTCTCGTCCTTTTCCTTCATCGCCTGCTTCAAGTCCAGTTTGATTTGTTCCTGGATGGACATCTTCCGTTTCTCCTTGTTTCCGACAAAACAGATGTTTAGGTCGATTCCTTCGCGCTTTCGCCGGGAATGGCTCGGCGGCGCGCCCTTTTTCTGGTCAGTTTTTCCATCAATTCCCGATATTGCGCCTCGGAAGACCGTCCGTGCCGCAAATCGTCCAACAGCATGTTCAATTCATCTTCCTTCGGGGCTTCCTCCGTCGGATACATGGGTTGCGCTCCAAGGGCGTTCGGATTGACTTTTTGGGGGGCCGTTCTCGTCACGCCCGCCGCGGGTCGAGCGTGAAAAGGGGATTTTCGGGGATATGTCGAAAAAATCCGATGCAAAATCAAGCGAGAATTCACGGAATGGGGATTCCCCGGAAAGTCCTCGAACCATTCGAATGCCCAGGAAAAATGAGCAGGCAAAGCCCGAAGAGTTCACGTTCCGTCGGTTTTCCGCAAATACCCTCGGACGAAGTCCTCCAACACTTCGCTCCCCTTCCGTCCCTCCCGCTCCTGACAGAGGCGTTCGAAGCGTTCCCATTCTCCGGGGATGAGGTGCTGGAGGATGACGATCACGGGTTCGGAATCGAGCATGGGATTGCGAACCGGAGGGTCGGGTTCGACGGGCTCGGGTTCCCGGGCGCCGGCGGGGATGGTGCCGTCGATGAAGGTGAAGGAGATGAACACCGTTTCCCCGCGCCGGACCATGCCAGAAATTTCCCCGGAGGAGTAAGACTCCAGGCTTCCGGTGGCCAGCCGAATGGTGCCCACCCGTTCCATGTCCAGGATGGTTTTGTCGTAGACCTTGGGATGCAGCCCGGCCAGGGGACGAATCCGATCCAGCCTGTGGTGATCCCGGCCGCCCAATATGTCCACCGCGTCGCGGATTGCTTTTTCGGCTTTTTTGCGCATGAGGAACCCCTTCCCGACGCCCGCGATCCTCGGGAAATTCGAAACTGGATTTACTGGTAAAAGCGAGACAAAAATTTCTCCGCGTCCCATTTCGGAGACAAAACCGGCTCCTTTCCGGCGATGGGCGCCCGCGTCCCAAACGGGAAACGAAAAAAATCCGAAATGGGTCCCGGAAAAAGATGCGGGGCCGTCTACCGAACCGGATCGCAGGTTTCCAGCGCCCGGGCCGCCGTTTGCTTGAGCATCCGGACCAGCGCGGGAAATGCGTCGTTGGAACAGATGACGAACTGGGTGAAAAAAACGTTGAGATAGAAATAATCGGCGGCCATGAGCGCGTCAAGGATGGTGAAGGGAAGATTCATCCGATCGCCGTAAAACCGGGCCTTTTTCCGCTCGATTTCTTCCGCCTTTTCGTCCCGGAGCAGCGGACGGAGGCGGTCGAATTCGGTCACGCACCGCCGACGGAATTCCGGGCTCATGTCGGAATAGATCACCAGATACGGGGTCCGGGTTCCCACGTCCCGCACGTCTTCCGCGGCGGCGATGCCTTCCAGGGTGACGTCCGGCCGGAGCACGTACAATTCCGACGTGGTCAACAGCACGGGGCAGAACAAAAACGGCCGGTTTTCATGGCGAAGGGCGGCGAGCTGAATCTGGATGTTTTCGCCAAGCAGGCGGGGAAGGGGGCTCTGAAGCCGCCACATGCCCTGGCGAAACAGTCCTTCATCCACCTCGCCGGTTTCCAGATTGACCTCCATGCCCTTGTAGCAGAGCGGCAAGTTTTGATCGAACCCCATGGCGGCCTCCGGGGAAATCACGAAGGGGGAAAACTGGTCCACCATCCGGAGGGTCCGGCCGGGAGACGCGGGAGAAAGCCCTTCGGGGTTGAGGTCCGGCAGAAACAGCCCGGCGGCGTTGGGCGGGCGATGAACGCAATCCACCAGCAGCTCCAGGGGAACCCCGGCTTCGTCGCCGTCGGTCATCCGTATCCGTAGCCGGGCATGGAGATCAATGGCCTTTTCCCGCCGCGTTTCGCCCTCGTGAAAGCCGTACCGGAAATCGGAATTGATGGCGAAACCCTCATGGGCCAGCAGCCGGGCCGCCTCGAATTCGAGGGGCATGCTGGACATCAGGAGGGCGTTTTTCCATTTGCGGGAATCGGTCATGTGGCCGTTCTCTTCGCTTTCCTTGGGTTCGGAGTCCCGCCTTCAGGCGGAAAATTGAGGAGATCGGTGTTTCCATACTCCGCGACGGGGAAAGAATCCGCGATTTTTGAGGGGGAAACCATCGATCGTTTCGCCTGAAGGCGGAGTTCCAAGCTCGAAAATGCCCGGTGTCCATTCCCGGGGCTAAATGGGGCGACCCCTTCGAGATTCGGTCGAGGCCCGTGGCTCCCGGCCAAGCCCAGAAGGGGCGAAAAATGCCGGCCCCGGGCAAGGTCCGGGGGCCGGCGGGATTCGGCGCAATTTTTTGCCGCTTATGCCGGAAACGCCGCCACCCGCCGTTTCAACAAATCCCAGTCCGCGTCCACCGACTTCTGGATTTCCGCGTAATCCGCGTCGGTCAAATGGCGGAAGCGGCCCTGGGGGGCCGTGTAGTCCCGGACCGGCCGGTCGCCTTCGGCGTTGAGGGTGTAGCGGACGCCGTCCTCCACCTCGTAGAGCGGAAAGACGTTGGTTTGGACCGCCCGGCGGGCGATCTGGATGCACTGTTCCGAGGGCGTTCGCCAGCCGGTGGGGCAGGAGGCGAAGACGTGGATGAAGCGGCTCCCGCCCTTCATGGCCTTGGCCTTCTGGAACTTTCGGATCATGTCCTCCGGATAGGCGATGCTCGCCGTGGCGGCGTAGGGAATCCGGTGGGCGGCCAGGGCCTCCACAATGTCTTTTTTCCGGCCGCGCTTCCAGCCTTTGCCGGGGGTGGTGGTGGTTCGGGCCCCGATCGGCGTGGCGGAACTCCGCTGAACGCCGGTGTTCATGTAGGCCTCGTTGTCGTAGCAGACGTAGATGAAATCCTCGTTGCGCTCCACCGCGCCGGAAAGGGCCTGGAAGCCGATGTCGAAGGTGCCGCCGTCGCCGGCCCAGGCGACCACCGTGGTTTCGGTGTCGCCACGCATGTCCAGCGCGGCCCGGAGCCCGCTGGCCGCCGCGCCCGCCGTCTCGAAGGCGGTGTGCAGCACGGGAACGCCCAGGGCGGTTTGGGGATGGGCGCCCGCGATGATGGCCCAGCAGCAGGCCGGGATGACCAGGATCGTTTGCTCGCCCAGGGCCCGGAGGGCGAATTTCATGGCCACCGTGGCCCCGCAACCGGGGCAGCCCACATGGCCGGAGTGCATGTGGTCGGTCTGGGGCAGGGGGGCGCGGGTCATGAGGCTTCCTCCGTTTCCTTCGTTTCCTGGGGAGTGGATTCCCTGGCGGCGGCCGGGGGTTCCTGAAGCCCGACCCAGACGCTTTCCGGTTCAGGCGATTCCGCCGTTTTCGCCCGTTCGAAAATTTCCTCCAGCAGCTCCGGCGTCACGTCCCGGCCGCCAAGCCCGCCGATGAATCCGTGGACCGGGGGATGGCCGCCGGGCCGGTTGCACAGCGCCGCCCGGATTTCCTGGGCGAAGATTCCGCCGGCGCCGAAGGAATAGTTCCGGTCCAGCACCGCCACCCGTTTCGCCCGGCCGAGGATTTCCCGGATTTCCGCCACGGGGAAGGGGCGGAACTGCTTCAGCTTGAGCAGGCCGACTTTTTGGCCTTCGGTCCGGAGGTCTTCCACCACCTGCCGGCAGGTGCTCGCGGCGGTTCCGGCCACGACCAGGATCGTCTCCGCGTCCTCGCAGCAGACCGGGTCCACCGCGCCGTAGCGACGGCCGAAGACCGCCTCGAAGGCGTCCTCGGTCTCCCGGAAGAGCCGGGGGACCCGCTCCATGCCGCGCTGGATGTCCCGCCGCATTTCCATATAGACGCCCGGCGGCGCCATCTGGCTCATGGCGACGGGAACCCCCGGTTCGACGCGCACCCGGGGCTCCAGGGGGGGCAGGAAGCGATCCACTTCGGCCTGTTCCGGCACGTCCACCGGTTCGTAGGTGTGGGAGAGAAAAAAGGCGTCCAGCACCACCATCACCGGCAAATTGGCCGCTTCGGCGAGGCGGTAGGCCATCAAGGTCGTGTCCAGCACCTCCTGACCGTCTTCGCAGTAAAGCTGAATCCAGCCGGTGTCCCGCTGGGCCAGGCTGTCGGTCTGGTCCATCCAGATGTTCCAGCCGGGGCCCAGGGCGCGGTTGACCTCCGCCATCACGATGGGCAGCCGGGCCGCCGAGGCCCAGTGCAGCAGCTCGTGCATGAGCGCCAACCCCTGGGACGAGCTGGCGGTGAAGGTCCGCACCCCGCCCGAGGCCGCGCCGATGACCGCCGCCATGGCGGAATGCTCGCTTTCCACGCAGATGTAGCGGGCGTCCATGCTTCCTTCGGCCACGTATTCGGACAGGGCCTCCACGATATGGGTCTGGGGCGTGATGGGATAGGCGGACATCACCTGGACCCGGGCCAGCCGCACCGCCTCGGAAACCGCGTGGCTGCCTTCGATCACCTGTTTCATCGGGCCTCCTCGGAAAGGGACATGGCGGAACGCGGGCACTCGGTCACGCAGATGCCGCAGCCCTTGCAGTAGTCGTAGTTGATGCGGCGGGTCTTATCCATCCGGATGGCCACTTCGGGGCAGAACAGGCGACAGTTGTCGCAGTCGTTGCAGATGCCGCAGTTGAAGCAGCGGGCCGCCTCGGCAAGGGCCGCCTCGGCAGGGAGCGGTTTTTCCAATTCGTCAAATGACGCCCGCCGGGTAGCCGGTTCCAGCACCGGAGCCGCGACGCGGTCCGCCTTGGGAAAATAATCCGCGTTGATGTCCGAAAAGCCGACGACGTGGGGCTTGCGCTCGCCCCGGCGGCCGTTCAGGTAGATTTCCATGGAGTGGGCGGGACCGTCGGCGATTCTGGACGCGGCCACGGCCTGGGGCACGGCCGCCGCGCCGTCCCGGAACCGGGTGTCCAGGGCCATGGCGGCCTGCTTGCCGGAGCCGATGGCCTCGGCCACGCTTTGGACCGGCGTGGTCAGGTCGCCCGCCCAAACCCGGGGCAAATCTTCATCCTGAAAAACGGCATGGCCGAGATGGACCGCTTCCGGCGGAGCGACGTGCCGCGTATCGGCCGGTTCCGCGCCGATGGCCAGGAAGACGTGGTCCACGTTCAGGGTTTCGGTCCGATCGCCGTCCGGGACAACCCGGGCGCGGCCCTCGGACGTTTCCATCTCGGAAACGCGCATGGGCGTCACGGTGAGCGCCAGACCGTTTTCGTCCCGTTCGATCCCGGCGGGCGCCAGCAATTCGCGGATTTCCACGCCCTCGGCCAGGGCCATTTCGATCTCGTGGCCGAAGGCGGGCATGTCCTGCCGCCGTCGTCGATAGACGATGACGGCGCGAGCGCCCATGCGGACCAGGGTTCGGGCCACATCGACTGCCGAGTTGCCGCCGCCGATGACCGCCGCCGTGCCGCCGGGGTTTCCGCCCCCGCCGTTGCGCACGTCGTGGAGAAAGGTCAGCCCGTCCCGGGCGTGCTCCTCGCCGGGAACGCGTGGCGTGACGGATCGGCCGAAGCCGCAGGCGATCACCAGCCCGTCGAAACGATCCGCCGCTTCGGAGAAAAAGCCTTTGGTGATCGGTGTTTTCAGCCGGAGGCGGACGCCGAAATCCCCGAGCCGGGCGATCTCCTCCCGGAGCACGGGAGCGGGCAGGCGATAGGCGGGAATGCCCCAGCGGAGCAGGCCGCCGGCCTCGGCTTCGGACTCGAACACCTCCACCCCGTAGCCCAGCCGGGCCAGGAAATAGGCGGCGGAAAGGCCCGCCGGTCCGGCCCCGGCGACGGCGATCCGCTTGCTCCCGCCGCCTTTGCGATCCGGAACGGGGCGGCCGTCGGGAAGGGCGGGTGGAACGAGGAAGTCTTCGGAGAGGGCATTGTCGCCGATGTGGCGCTCCAGATGGTGGATCGCCACGGGGGCGTCCAGCTCGGCCCGGTTGCAGGCCCCCTCGCAGGGGTGAAAGCAGACCCGGCCACAGACGGAGGGGAAGGGGTTTTCCCGGAGGATCGTCTCCCAGGCGTCCCGGAACAGGTTTCGGCCGGCCAGCATTTCAACGCGGGCAATATCCTCCCCGGCGGGGCAGGCCGCGCTGCACGGCGCGGTTTTTTCATCGTAGCTTGGGCGAACGAAGCGCCAGGTGCCGGTGAGGTTGCCTTCGGTGGTGGTGAGAGAGCGGGAAATGTAAAGCCGGGAATCGCATTCGGCGGTCGGGGGAAGATTCATGCGGCCACCTCCGTTCCCAGATCCACGGCGTCGTAGGCCATGCGGGCGGCGCGGCAGTTGGCCTCGGGTTTGACCGGGATTTCCTCCACGATGGCGGCCTCCACGTCGGCGATGGACGGGGCTTCCAGCACCCGGGCGAAGGCCCCGAGCATGGCGGTGTTGATGATGGGTTGGGTCCGGCTGCCGAGCCGGTTTTCCAGGGCGATCCGGGCCGCGTTCACCACGGCGACGCGGAAGTCGCCGAAGCGGGGATCGCCGGGCCGTTCGGCGGCGTTGAGCAGAATCCAGCCGTCGGGCTTCAATCCCTGGGTCACGTCCACGGTGTCCAACAGGCGGGGGTCCTGCACAACGACGTGGTCCGGGGTGTAGACGTTGCTGCGGACCCGGATTTTTCGGTCGTCCAGCCGAAGGTAGGCTTCCACGGGCGCGCCGCGCCGCTCCACCCCGAAAACCGGGAAGGTTTGGACGAAGTAGCCCGCCCGGAAAAACGCTTTCGCCAGAACGACCGAGGCGACCACCGTCCCCTGGCCGCCCCGCCCGTGAAACCGGATTTCCCGCATGAAATTCCCCCACGTTTTTGGTTTGGCGGCGGATTGGCCGGACGCCGCGGTGATGGATTTACGCGATTTGCAGGATTGCAACGGAACCACATTTCTGCCTCGTTGCGAGTGCTCCTTCTCGCACGCAGGAGGCAGAGCCTGGGAGCGAGGAAAATTCTCGTTAATGGATGCTTTTTTTCAATATACTTCGAATTTTTTCCAGAGAAATATCCGATTTTTCTGCTTTTGAATATATTGTTAAAAAAATAACTTTTTCTTCAGTTTCCAGAAAGTAAATGATTCGGTAACCGCCGCTTTTACCTTTTTTAGTATCTCGATTTCGCACACGTACTTTGTAGATGACAAAATTTCCGGTTTTGGGAATCTGGTCGCCAATAAAATTTCTTTTTTGAATCTCTCCAATAATCGGCTCAATGTCTGAACGGAC
>JBKHDD010000099.1:0-17996 GCA_046541515.1 Desulfococcaceae bacterium | reverse complement strand
GGGATGGACGGTCTCAGGGCGGGCGATGGAGGGAACGAACCTCGTCTGGATGGGCCATGGCTTCCTCCTTTCCAAGGGTGGGGCGGGAAGGGTAACTCGCCGATTCCCCATTATTTTCACAAGAAGAATCGCCGGTCAAGGATGGAAAAAGTCCTCCCCGGGCGCCCATTCACCGCCCTTACCTAAAATGCACCACGAAAGTACGGTTCTTCCCCTGAAACCGGGTTTTTATGGGGTGTATTCGAGGAGCGTAATACAGGAAACGCACCATCCCATGCGTCCGGCTTCTTCTCTATGGTAAATTTCAACGTAAGGCGCGGCCAAAAAGGTCGGTTCCCAGGAGAAGGTGCGCCGTTGCGCATTCGATGCACTCCGAGAAAGGAGAAGAATCATGACGAAGAGAAAGAATGAAGTTATTTTGGATGTGGCCATCTTGGCCTTGGCGATCGCGTTTTTGTTCGCCCTGCCCCAGACGCTGGCCGCCGCAGGTGGCGGCGATCACGGGCGCAAGAAGGCGGATATGCATGACCCCGATACCAGCGAGACGATGGAGCAGGAGGCCGAGGAGACCGCCCAGGATGTTCGCCAGGGAACGCGCGGGGCTGCCCGGGAAACGGAACAGGCGATGGAAGATGTCTCCCAGGAAACCGCCGAACTGGCCGCGGAAACCGAGCGGATCATCGAGCGGGCGACCCTTTCCCTCGAAGAGGTGGTTGAAGCCGATGAACCGCGAATTCCCGAGGAGCTGATTCGCCATGCCGCCGGCGTTGCGGTCATTCCGGACGTGACGAAAGCCAGTTTTATCGCCGGCGCGCGATACGGGCGCGGGATTCTGATGCTGAACCAGGATTCCAAGTGGAACGGCCCGCTGTTCATCTCCCTCTACGGCGCCAGCGTGGGCGCGCAACTTGGAGTGGAACAATCCGATATTTTTATGGTTTTCAATACCCCGGAAGCCATTGACGACCTTCGGGACGGCGAGGTTGCTTTTGGCGCGGAAACTTCGCTCGCCGTTGGCACGTTGGGAGAAAAACAAGGCGCGACGACGGACGCGGACATCCTCGTTTACAAGCGCGCGGAGGGATTGTTTGCGGGCATATCGCTTTCCGGGGCGATGCTCAACGTGGACATGGACGCCAATCGGGCCTATTCCCAAGGCCAGAAGGAGAAGGGCAACGGCCACGCCGATTACCGACCGGATGAAGTCCTCAACGGGCGAAAGCAGATTCCCCAGAGCGAGGAAACCGACAAGCTCATCATCGTCCTGAAAGATTGGGAATAATCACCCCTTCGGGGGAGGAGACGGCCTATCGCTCTCAGCCGACCATAAGCGATAACGGACGGCATGCAGGGGGCGCATCCATCCAAGGCAAGGCCTTGGGGAATGGGTGCGCCCATTTTTTTGGGTCAGGGGGATGTGGCGCCGGGGCTCCGAAGGATTTTTTCCAAAATCAACTTGGCGATCATGCAGGTGGGACGGATGCCCTCGGCGGGCGCCCATGGGGCCGGCGGCGTGTCCAATCGGCAATCGCTGGAGCTTCTTTGAAAATAAAAAATCATCAAAAATTTAGGGGATTTCCTCTTCACTGCAAACGGATAGAATCGTATTGATCAAAGACTTGAGTTCCGAGCATTGGTCGATCGCCGTTGATAAATTATTCTCGCGGAGAATCCGCCCCGCGTCTCGCGGCTTGACATAGCTGTCTCTGCATTTGCCGATTTCGAAAATTTCCCGAATTCGGTGCGCGGGTGGATTGTTATGGTTCACGGTTTCGGGATTGCCGCCGGGAGCGCCTTTGTTGTGTTTCGCCAATTTTTGAATCGTCGGCCAGTAGGGCAGCAGCCAAGCTTCGAAGTCGTATCGGGCGGCATGAGGGTGAAACCGCCGCTCGCATCCCACCCATTGCCTCATTTTGTTCTTGGCGTCTTGCGCACCGATGAAATCTGGAGGGCTCGCGCCGGTATAGATGTCCGTCAGCGCAATCACATGGTCTGCGGGTTTCCTTCCGCCCCAAGAGGTTTTCAACCACCCGCTTCAATTTGTCTCTTTTTGGAATGCGGCCGTCGTAGGGGAAAACATCCAGCCGGGGCATGTTGCCGCCGAGGCGTTGCTTCAAAAAATCCCGTAGAAACGGGAGAAACGCCTTTTCGGTCCTGCCTTCGACGATGATGGATATTTTCACGACCGGCCTCCCATCCGGCCCATCCGCCACACTTCGTCCAAGCTGTATTCGGCCAGCCATTGGTCCAAATCCATGGAATCGGCCCATGTCGCCGAGGCGGAGCCGTCGTCGTCCACATCCAAAACCACCACCTCGTCGGGAGTCAAAAAGCGGATGAAACGGTCGGAATGAGTGGCCACGATCAACTGGGTTCGCTTCGACGCCTCTCGCATCAAATCGGCCAGCAGGCTCAACAATTCCGGGTGAAGGCTGACCTCCGGCTCGTCGATCATCGTGACCGTGGACAGGTTCGGGCTTTGCAGCAAGGAGACCAACCAAAGGAAACGGAGCGTGCCTTCCGACAGTTCGTTCATGTAAATCGGCTTGTTAAACTTTCGGTCTTTCCAAGTCGTTGTCAGCATGCCGGCCGCCACCGGCGGGAAGTTCAGTTCTTGGAAATCTGGAAAAGCGGTGCGAAGGGTATCCAAAATGGCTTCGAACCGATCCCGATCGCTTTCCCGCAAATAATAAAGATATGGCGTCAAGTCTTCGCCGTCGGGACCGGGCAGGGTGGCCGGTTTCATGGTTTGGGGCATTTTAACCGGGGCGCGCGGGCCGACATCCAGGACGTGATACTGAATGGCCGTCGCCAAAATGCGCCGCAACTCCTCGGGTTCGCGGAACATCTTCGGGACCTGCGCGAGGGAGGTTTCCAAGGGGTTGTGTTCCCAATCGGGTCGAAGAGCAAGGCGGCGATCTTCAGTTCTGTAATACCGAATGTCGTCGTCCGATGAATCGATATGGCGAAATGGTTCATCAAAACCTGGGCGTTGCCGGCATAGCTGCTCCCTGGAAATGGAATATCCCGCGCCCTTGGGTGAAAGCCGCAATTCATATTCCAACGGTTCGTGGCCGGGAACCGTCATATCCACAAGAAATGAAAGGTCTTCGCTTTTATCCCGGGTCAAAAGGCTCGCGATGCCGCCGAATTGCGACAACATGCCGTTAAGGTTGCCGGAAGCCGAGGCGGACAGGGTCGATAAAGCGTCCAAAAACGATGTTTTTCCGACTCCGTTTGGTCCAATCAGCACCATAAACGGACGCACCGGCAGATCAATGTCCAGCAATCGCCGGAAACCGCCAATTTTGATCCGGTTGATTTTGTACATTATGTTTCTCTCTTATCGGGATTTTGCCTTCTTCTTGGAAGCGGCGCTTGCCGCCCCGCAGAGTTGTCCAAGCTCTTTGGCGATGAAGCCGAAGGACTCTCCTTTGCCGGAAGCCACCGATCCCCCGCCATTTGAATCTCTATGAATCAGAACCCTTCTCCCCCGCCAAAATCTTCTCCAAAATCACCTTGGTGATCATGTAGGTCGGCCGGATGCCTTCGGTTCCCATGGGCCCGGCGGCCAGGGTTTCGCCGCTGAGGAGCGGATTGTCCGAGGCGTAGTAGGCGTAGCGAACCCGGGTGTCGGCCGGGACGTGCCCCTTGATGATGGCCGCGCTGATGGCCCGCTGGTAATGTCCTCCTTCCATCTCCAGCCCCACCGTTCGCCAGCTTTCCTGAAATTTTCGCAACAAGTCCTGGTTCTGGAGGGAAGTGCCCGGCACCGTGACCATGGGGCCTTTGAACACCGAAGCGTCGGATTCGAAATCCTCCGGTTCCAGATCGTTTTCCAGCCGGTAGTTGTCCGACGAGCCCTCGATGATGTGGGCCGTGGCCAGCATGACGTCGCCCTTCTTCCCCGGCAGAATCCCGGCCTTGCCCATCACCGAGATGGAGCGGACCTTCATGGGCACCACCGGGTCTTCGCTCTGGGGGCTCAGCAGATTTTCCATGGCCTCGAAGGCTTGCATGCCGAAGGCGTAGTCCATCACCAGAATCACCGGGGCGTCGTCGTCCAGCCCGGGCGGCGAAACCGCCAGGGACGGATGAAAATCCAGGTCCCCCAGCGCCGCCGTGTCGATGATCTGGCAGTCGATCTGGGTTCCGGAGCGGTCCGGCAGGGGAATAAAACCGCGATCCTTGGCGAAGGCGGCCACCTCTTCGGTTCGGTCCCGGATCGATTCGATAAACCGATACAATTCCGGCGGGCCGTCCATGCCCGAACCGAAAGCGGCGTATCCGTAGACCAAGTTCAGCACGCTGTGCAGGTTGGCGCTGACGATGTGCAGCGGCCGGTCGGCCAGGTTCAGCTCCCGCAACCGGTCCTTGATGTCCATGGCCCACTGCTCGCCGTATTGCTGGTGGCCGATGATGTTCATCAGCGACGGCGTAAGGTAGATGACCAGCGCCCGGCGCTGGTCGGCCCGCTCTCCCTCGTATCGCTTGCCCAGATGGTAGATGATGGAGAAAATGCCGTTGTTGCCGTTGAATTCGCGCCGGTTGCGGTCCATGGATTCATGGGCGGCGCGGGTTTCCTGGTAGGGCCGGCCCAGGATGAGGCTCAGATTCCAGATGGCCTGGTCCAGATGGTCCGGGTCGGGCGTCCCGCCGTTTTCCACCAGCCGCTCCAGGTCCAGCCATTCCGCGGTGTAGGCCCCGGATTCGTCCTTCATTCGGTTGTGGATTTTTCCGGCTTCGATGTAGAGGAAGGTGAGATGGGTGAGAATGTCGTAGATTTCGCTGAGGCCCCGGGTGATGGCGAAGCAGATTTCCCGTTCGCTGATCCGATAGCAGGTGCGGCGGCGGCGCAGGGGAACCAGTTTTTCAAAGCGGCCCGCGCCGAACTGCGACTCTTCGGTGAGGATGATCCGGTTGCACTGCTCGATTCCTCGGGGCAGCCGGTCGACGACGTATTCCAGTCCCTTCAGCTCCATCACCCGGGGATCGGTCATGCTCCCGTAGATTTCCGGGCTCAAATTGACGAGGCAGTCCGCCAGGGACTGCCCCATCTTCTCCGAAGGCCGGTAGTAGCCGCGAAGCGCCACCGCGTGGGCGATGGTCTTGAAGGACTGAATCGCCAGCCGGGCTTTTTGGGAACGCGTGAGATCGCGCATGGGCGGTTCCTTTCCGGAGACCGATCATGGAAGTCGGCGTCCGATTCCCCGAAACTTTTGAAAAAGCCGGGGAATCGGACGCCAAATCCGTTCCGGGCCGGACCGCCCCGGGGATAAAAACTTCGCCCGGAAAGGAACGTCAAACGAACGGTCCGGTCAGCTCTGCCCGGCCGCCTCCGAATCCGCCCGGCCCAACTCCGCGACCGCCGCGCCGTAGCGCCGGATCAATTCGTCCAGCCGGTCGGCGTCGATTTTTCCCTTCCAGGTTTCCACTTCGTAAAACCGGCGGGGGATTTTCACCCGGGACGGATCAAAGCCGGTTTTCATCCGCACCCGCCACCGCAACCGTTGAATGGTTTTGGCCACCTCGTCCATCCGATCCGCCAATCCGCCGTAGCCCGCCACCGACAAGCATTCCCGCAACAGGTCGTCTTGATAAACGCCCCGGGCGAAAAGGCAGGAGACCATGGAGGTGAGCAGCACGCGGCCGGCCTCGTCCTCCACCAGGAAGTCGAGGGCTTCGTCGATTTCCGGCGTTTCGTGCTTCTGGTCGAAGCTGTAGCCGCCGGTGTCCAGATGGGAGTGGCGCAAGCCCATGGCCTGGGAGGCGAAGAAGACTTCGCCGGTGGCGTATCCGGCCATCTCCTGCCCCAACACGCAGGCGAAATCGTCGCCGCCGTATTCCGCGGCGGCCTTCAGCGTGCCCATCCCCAGCAGCCGGTAAAAATCGTTCGCCCCCCGGCCCAGGTGCTCCACGGCTTTCCGGTAATTCTCCGGATCGCCAAATCGCAGGGGAACCAGGGTCTCCTTCTCGCCGATGAGCCCCTTTTCGGCGGCCTCGGTGGCCCAGGCCAGCGCCACGCCGGCCGACATCACGTCCAGGCCGGTCTGCTCCACCGTGTCCAAAATGGCCAGCACCCGGAAGGGATCGGTGACGCCCAGCATGGTGCCGGCGGCGAAAATCGGCTCGTAGTCGTAGGAGACCTGCCGATAGAGGTACTGATTTTCGGCGTGAAATTTTTCTCTCACGAAACCGACGTGGATGCAACCCACCGGACAGCCGGAGCAGGCGGCGTTGCGCAGCAGGGTGTCGTCGGCGAATCTGTCTCCGGCGATCTCGTCAATGGCGGGGTCGCTGGTTTGCTGAAGGTTCCGCCACGGCAGGGATTTGAGCCCGTCCAGGCCGGTCAGGTTCGCCGCCGTGCCCAGGTTGTGATACTTGCTCATCATCGAAGTGGCGGTCATTTTTTCGTAGACCGACTGGAACAGCTTGGCGTAGTCCTTGCCGCCCGGCGCGTCGAACACGTCGCTGCCGCGAATGACGATGGCCTTGAGATTTTTGACGCCCATGACGCCGCCCCCGCCCATGCGGCCGAAGTGGCGGTAGGTGTCCACGTTGATGCCCGCCATGGCGGAGCCGATCTCTCCGGACGGCCCGATCCGCAGGGTGGACCGATGGCCGGAGCCGGGAAACATCCGCCGCAGGTGTTTGCCCGATTCGCCGACTTCCATGCCCCAGAGGTAGTGGATGTCTCGAACTTCCAGGTCCCGGTTGCCCACGTAAAGGGCGCTGGGCGTCGGCGCCTTGCCGGTGACCACCAGCGCGTCCAGATCGGCGAAACGCAGGGCCAGGGCGGAGCGGCCGCCGGCGTGGCTTTCGGCGTACTGGTCGTTGTAGGGAGACTTGAAGCCGCAGACGGTTTTGCTCATGAGCGGGAAATAGCCGGTAAGCGGGCCGATGGCGAAGATCAGCGGCTGGTCGGGGTCGTTCCAGGGCTTGTCGAAGTGGGCGTATCGGTCGAAGAGCAGCGCGGAAAGCCCGCTGCCGCCGGCCACCTCGTCCCGTCCGTCCACCTTTTCCAGCCGTCCCCGGCCGGTGGCCAGGTTCACGATCATCACGCGAAAATGGTCTCGAATCATTTGTTTCATTGGGCCGCCTCCGTTTTCTCCGCCTTCTCCTCGAAAGGGGCCGGGGCCATTTCCAGGCAGTCGTGGGGGCAGAATTTGACGCAGCGTCCGCAGTGGATGCAGACGAAGGGCTCCCGGTCCTCGTCCAGCCAGACGGCGTCCACCGGACAGGCCTCCGCGCAGTTGCCGCAGCGAATGCACAGCTCCTTTTTTACGATCACGCCGCCGCCCTTGCGCTGGCGGAACGCGCCGGTGGGGCAGGCGTCGGCGCAGGGGGCGGGCCGGCAGGCCAGGCAGGTTTTGGCCTCGAAGCCGGTGGAAAGACCGCCGGAGGAGGCGATCCGAATGCCGGCGGAGAGCCAGGAAACGCGTTTGTACACCAGACGGGCGCAGGCCAGCGAACAGGAATTGCAGCCGATGCACCGTTCCATTCTCGGAGTGGTCAGAACTTTCATGACATTCCCATGGATTGGGGGTTCGACGCCCGACCGGAAAACCTCTGGGAATTGCGGACCATCCAGAAACACGAATCCCCGAAAGCGAAGCGCCAACAACAGTTGGGTCGGTCACGGACGGGCGAGGGTGGAAACGGCCGCGAAACGGTTTTTCATCCGGCGGGCGATGGGAGGGGTTCCCGCGCCTTCCGTGACTTCAACGCGAACCGGTTTGCTTCCCGGCGGGATGAAAGGCGGGGTCAGGATTTGGAAGGCATTGTGACGGTTCAAGGCGGAAGCGTCAACTCTTTTTGAGCTTCCGATCCTCCCCCCGCGCAGGCCTCCGACCGTTTTTTGATGGATTCCATCAACTCCCTGCTGAGTTGGTGAAGCCGCTGGGGCGCCAGCACCAGACGGCTGAGCAGGAGCATGAAGCCGTGAAACCGTTCCTCGCTGACGAGCAGAACGTGATCCTCCTTTTCCTCGAACTGGAAACTGTGTTCCGCGTGGACGCCCCAGCGGCTCCCGGCCCAGACCACTTCCTTGCCCGGATCGCATTTTACGATGCGGGGCGAAATTTTCATGGGAAACAAATAAGGCCGGAGCTTGAACGTGAAACAGGCGCCGGAGGCCATTTCGTCGCCTTCGATCAGGCAGCATTCCCGACAGACGTCGTTCCAGCTTTCCCATTCGTCCAGCCGGGAGAAGACCTCCCATACGGTGGCCAGCGGCGCGTGGATTTGAATGGTTTCGCGAATGACCATAGATTATCTCCAGCAGGGATCGTGGTACCAGCAACCGAACCGATGGCGGTAGTAAAAGGGCGGATAGGCGGGGTAAACTCGAATTTCAGGCTCCCGTTTTTCCCACAAATGATATTTTTCCACCGTCAACACGGGATACCGGTATTCGGTTTCGCCCAGGGGTTGGGTTTCCACGCCCTGAATCCGACCGACGACGGTCAGCTCCCGCCCTTCCCCGTAAATCATGGCGTCCAGAAAGCCGTCAATTTGCGCGATGAACCGGCCGTCGGATTGGTCCACGTCCAGCGGTCGGGCCTTCCGGTCCAGCGGAAACTGGACCACTTCGATTCGGGCGCCGGTTTCGGTGTTCACCGTCCGGGCGATTTTTCCGCCCCAGAGCACCTGCTTGCCCTTCACCGCGTCCGGTCGTTCCCGCGCCTCCGCCACCGTCACCGGCTCGGTCATCTCCGTCAACAGATCATGGGGCGGCATGGCGGCGCAAGCCGACAGCGCAACGGAAAGAAACAACGGAATGAAAATGGGCCATTTCATGGGCGCCTCCCGGGGAACGCTCCAGGATCATCCCCTCGCTCCCAAGGGAAGCGGGATGAAGCTGGTGGTCCCAAATATGAAATTATTCACCAAGAAAGTAATGGCGGTTGTGGGGGAGTGCAAATTTAGGATGCTATGGAGAGGTGGGGCGACTGAAGCAGGGGAAACTGTTTTGGGCTTTTAGTGGGGGGAAAGGTCGTTGGATACTAGCAGAAAACTGAATGGAGCATCCCGTTACTCGTTTTCTTCCAGTTCCGAACGGATGACTTCCATGGTTTTCAGTAGGGCGGGAAGGTCGCGTTGAACCGTTTGCCAAACCAAACGGCATTCACAGATAAACAACCTCATCCAGAATACGGCCTTCCAACGCCGGCTTCAAAGTGCTTTGGTCCACTAAATCGACTGGGATTCCGATCAGGTCGCTGATGGCGTTTTCCAGTCGAAGGAAATCCAACAGACTCATTTTCGGATTTTGGATCTCTACCAGAATGTCCAGATCGCTTTCCGGTGTTTGTTCCCCCCGAACGTAAGAGCCGAAAAAACCAATTTTTCGAATTCCAAATGTTCTCTTGAAATCGGGCAACTGGTCCAAAAATGGTTTTGCTTTGTCCAGCAGGAAGGGCGGAAGCGGGTAGGTTTTTTCCATTGGCGCCTCCAGTTTGCTTTTGGGAAAAAGGAAAAATTCCAATCGGAAACAAAATCTGCCGGAACGGGAAACATTCCCTTTCCCAGCTTGACATGGAAAACTGGGAGCCATAAAAATCATCTTCCGTGCATTCCGGATCAACTTTACTGGAGACTTACCAATTTGACAACCTGCACCGACTTCTTCGACCGCCGCGCCTCTCATTGGGAGGAAACCTGCTACCCGCCGGAAACCCGCTCCCGGATTTCGCCGCTGGTGGCGGAATTGGGGATTCGTTCCGGCGCCCGGCTGCTGGACATGGGCACGGGAACCGGGATTCTGCTGCCGTATCTGCTGGAATCCATCGGTCCGAGCGGGAAATTGTTGGCCTTCGACCTTTCGTTCCCGATGGTGCGAGAGGCGAAATGCAAACCCGAAGCCGTCCAAGTTGGACTGTTCCAGGCCGACGCCCTTCGCCTGCCGGTCCGGAGCGAATCCCTGGATCAGATTGTCTGCTTCGCCTGCTTTCCGCATTTGCCCGACCCGAAAGCCGCATTGCGAGAAATGGCCCGCGCGCTCCTTCCCGGCGGGCGTCTCGCCGTCGCCCATCTGCTCGGCCGCGAAGAGCTGAGCCGTTGCCACGGCGGCTGTTCCGAAGTCGCCCGGGACCGCCTTCCCCCCCAGGACCGCATGAAAACCCTGTTCCGGAACGCAGGTTTTTCCTCGCCCCGCATTACCGATCGCCCCGGCCGCTATCTGGCCTTGGCGGAACGGGAAAAATAGGCCGGACAAGTTCGCCGATCCGCAATTTCTCCGCCCCTTCGTTTCCCGAAAATCGTTGACGCTCCGAGGTTGACCGGTTAAGAGTCCCGGGGAATTTTTTCGATAATCCTTGAAACGGCCGCCCCCTTTCCGCCGCACTCCCCGCGCACGCCACGGCCTGAAACCGAATCCCATGACCGATTTCGAACCGATCGCCGTGGTCGGCATGGCCGGGGTTTTCCCCGACGCCGCCGACCTGGACGCTTTTTGGACGCTCATTCGGGACCGCCGCTCCGCCGCCGCGCCGGCGCCGCCGGACCGCTGGATCATTCCGCCCGCCTCCGTGGTCCAATCCGAACCCGCGCCGGACAAAGCCTTTTCCGACCGGGCCTGTTTGGTGAGGGATTTCACTTTTGATCCCAGCGGCTTCGCCCTGGACGCCGATCTCCTGCGCCCTCTGGACCCGCTGTACCATCTGACCCTCCATGCCGGCCGAGCCGCCGTTTCCGGTTGCCGAATGGCATTGGTGGACCCGTCCCGGGTCGCCGTGACCCTGGCCGCCATCGCCCTGCCCACGGACGCCTCCTCCCGGCTGACCCGCGAGCTGTTCGGCCGCGCCTTCGCGGAACGGCTCTTCGGGCCGGGGACCGAGGGAACCCCGAACTTCTCCCTCGCCGACAAACTGTCGGCCCGGGTGACCAGCCTCCCGGCCGCCCTGCTGGCCCGGGCGTTGGGATTCGGCGGAGGTTCCATGACGTTGGACGCCGCCTGCGCGTCCTCCCTTTACGCCGTCAAGCTGGCCTGCGACGCTCTCCGATCCGGCCGGGCGGACGCGGTGGTGGCCGGCGGCGTTTCCCGTCCGGAATGTCTGTACACCCAGATCGGTTTCAGCCAGCTTCGGGCGCTCTCCCCTTCCGGCCGTTGCGCGCCGTTCGACGCCCGGGCCGACGGCCTTGTGGTCGGGGAAGGCGCGGGGATTCTGGTGCTTAAACGGCTTTCCGACGCCCTCGCCCACGGCGACGCGGTCCACGGAATCGTCCGCGCCGTCGGGTTGTCCAACGACATGCGGGGCAACCTGCTTTCGCCGGAGGCGGACGGCCAAGTCCGCGCCATGCGGGCCGCCTACGCCGCCGCCGGTTGGACGCCAGATCAGGTGGACCATGTGGAATGCCACGGCACCGGGACGCCGGTGGGCGACGGGATCGAGCTGAAAAGCCTGCACCAAATCCGGGAGGGAACGCCCGGGGAGCTTGGCGGAACGCCCATCGGCTCGGTGAAGTCCAACGTCGGCCACCTGCTCACCGGCGCGGGGGCCGCCGGGCTGATCAAAACGCTTTTGGCCATGCGTCGCCAAACGCTGCCGCCGTCCGCCAATTTCCAGCAAGCCGCCGAGAACAGTCCCCTCCGTTCCGGGCCTTTCCGGGTGCAGACCGAGGCCGCGCCCTGGGAAACACCTTCGGACCGCCCCCGCCGCGCCGCCGTCAGCGCATTCGGCTTCGGCGGAATCAACGCGCATTTGCTGGTGGAGGAATTCCAAGAACCGATTTGCTTGCCTGCGAAAAGAAAACGCGTCCCCGCCTCCCCGCCGGAGCCGGTCGCCATCGTCGGCATGGACGTTCGGGTGGGAACGCTGGACGGTATCCGGGAGTTCCAGGAGGCGCTGTTTAACGGCCGACCGGCCTTCGTTCCCCGGCCGCCGGAGCGGTGGCATGGGGCGGATGGATTGGCCGGGCGGGTTTTGGACGGGGCCGGGATGGATTCATCGGAACATTTTGGTGAATTGGGCGCCCCAAATCCACCTAAATCCCCGTATGCAAAAATAAAACTTTCTCGTGCCAACCACGGCGCATACCGCGAAGCCGTTTCCATCCGCCCCGGTGAATTCGGCGTTCCACCCCGGGAAATTCCCGACATTCTGCCCCAGCAACTGCTTATACTCCAAGCCGCTTCCGGTGCCCTGAAGGATGCGGGGATTTCCGGCCGGGAACCTCGTCCCAAAGCGGGCGTGATCGTCGGCATGGATTTCGATCCCGAGGCCTGCGGATTTCATTTGCGCTGGAGCCTGGAAAACCGGCTGGAGGAATGGCGGAAACGCACCGGGGCCGAGGCGACCGCCGATGGCGACTGGCTTTCGGAGCTTCGGGACGCCTGCGGACCGCCGCTGACCGCCACGCGGACGTTGGGGGCGCTGGGGGGCGTGGTGGCCAGCCGGGTGGCCCGGGAATTTCGCTTGGGCGGGCCAAGCTACACCGTTTCCGCCGAGGCCGCCGGAGGATTGCGGGCGTTGGAAATCGCCGTCCGCTCGCTCCAGGCCCGGGAAACCGATCTTTACATCGCCGGCGCGGTGGACTTGGCCGGAGATCTGCGAAACGTCGCGGCCACGGGGTTGCGGGAGTTTGGAACCGGGGACGGCGTCCAACCCTTCGACCGATCCGCCAACGGCCATTTGCCGGGCGACGGCGCGGCGGCGCTGGTGCTCAAGCGCCTCTCGGACGCCAAGGCCGACGGGGATCGAATCTACGCCGTGGTTCGAGGACTGGGATTCGCCGGTGGGGATGACATTGCATCCTCCGCTCCCGACGCCAATGTCTATGCCCGTTCCCTAAACAACGCCCTGCGGGACGCCGCCGCCGCGCCGGAGACGGTGGGTTTGGTCGCCGCCCATGGCGGCGGGGAAGCCGCCCAAGACCGAAGCGAAGCCGATGCCATCCGGGAGGTTCTGGGGGGCGGCCGGGAAGCCAAGGTGGCGTTGACTTCCGCCGCCGCCATCGCCGGTTCTTCCGGAGCGGCCGGAGGCATGATCTCCGTGGCGTCGGCCGCGCTTTGCCTCTTCCATGAGATCCTGCCGCCCGTCCCGGGATTCGCCGATCCCGCCGACCCGTTGCGGAACGCCGGTCGATTCCACATTCCCGCCCACCCGTCTTACTGGTACCGGGATCGGGAAGACGGCCCCCGCCGCGCCGCGGTCGCCGCCATGACCCGGGACGGAAACGTCGGCCATGCGGTTCTGGAAGGGGTGGAACCGTCCGTTTCGGCGAGCGCGCCCTCCATCGTCGAGCGGGAGCGGCGAAGGCCGCTGGGCAAGGGGCCGGCCGCGCTGTTCGTGGTCGCCGGGAGCGACACGGATTCCCTGTCCCGCGGGCTCGACGATCTGGAAGACCACCTGCGGACGCCCCGCTCCCTGGACGACGCCGCCCGCTCCTGGAACCGGGATCGCGGGAAGGCCGGCGCGGATCGGCCGCTCGCCTTGGCCCTGATCTTCCGAGGCCGCGAACGGATCGACCGATGGCTGAACGAAGCCCGCCGCGCTTTGGCGGACGGCGTTCCCCGCAAAATCATCGGTCCCGAGGGCGTCGCATTTTTCCCCAAGCCGATGTGGCCGGAGGGCGAAATCGCCTTCGTGTTTCCCGGCTCCGGAAGCCATTATCTCGGCATGGGCCGGGGCGTGGGCGTTCGCTGGCCGGAGATCGTTCGGGGCCTGGACGCGGAAACCGCGCATCTTCGAAGCCAGGCGCTGCCGGAGTTGTACGCTCCCTGGCGGCGGGACTGGACCGAGGGCTGGCGGGCCGAAGCGGAGCGGCGGATCGTTTCCGATCCGGTCCACATGCTCTTCGGGCAGGTGTTCCATGGCAGCCTGATGGCGCGGCTGGTGAATTCGTTCGGCGTCCATCCCGACGCCGTGATCGGATACAGCCTGGGCGAAACCGCCGGTTATTTCGCCACCGGCGCCTGGACCGGCCGGGGCGAAATGCTCCGGCGGATGCGGGAAACCGATCTGTTCAAAGACGTCCTCCATGGCCGCTGCGAAGCGGCGCGGACCGCCTGGGGCGTTCCCCCGGGCGCCGATTTCCGGTGGCGGGTCGCCGTCTTCAACCGGCCGGCGGACCAAGTTCGAAGCCATCTGCCGCGCCATCCCTGGACCCGCCTGCTCATCGTCAACACCCCGGAGGAATGCGTGGTGGGCGGAGACGCGGCCCAGGTGGGCGCGTTGGCGCGGGACTTGGGCGTTTCTCCCATCGATCTGGAGGGCGTGACCACCGTCCACTGCGACGCGGCCCGGCCCGCCGCCGAGGCCTATCGGGCGCTCCATCTTTTCCCCACGACGCCTCCGCCGGGGATTCGCTATTACAGCGTGGCCTATGGCGAAGCCCGGGAGTTGACCCGGGAAAGCGCCGCCGATTCCATTCTCCGTCAGGCCACCCGCGGATTTGATTTCTCCCGGACCGTGGAGCGGGCCTACGCCGACGGCGTCCGGATTTTTTTGGAAATGGGTCCCCATGCCTCCTGCAAGCGGATGATCGACCGCATTCTGGGCGACCGTCCCCACACGGCCCTTTCCGCCTGCGTGCGGGGCGAAGAGGATTACGTCACGGTCCTCAAATTCCTGGGGAACCTGATCGCGGAGCGGGCGCCCGTGAATCTGGATCGGCTGTACGGGGACGAGGCCTATCCCCCGGAGATTGCGCCGGCGAAAGCAATGGAAAAAATGCCGCCGATCGTGGTTCCCGTGGGCGGCCCCTTTCCAAATCCGCCCTTGCCGCCCGGGGGGACGATCCCCGATCCCTTTCCCGATCGGGTGATTCCCGCAATTGAAACCATTCCGGAAGGAGATTCCGTTGACCTTGCCCCGGCCTGCGCGGCCGAACTTCCCGGCCCATCCGGCGGGTCGGAGATGGAGTTCGTCGAGCCCCTTTCGGAATGTTCAGAAAATGCGTGGACGGAAGATTTTCGGATGAAAAAAGCAGGTTCCAACCCTCGGACGATTTTCCGGGAGCTGATTTCCGGACAGGCGAAGGCCATGGAGGCGACCGCCCGGGCCCATGATCAATTTTTGGATTTTTCCGATGATCTGACTCGGGGATATGGCGAAGCCTTCGGTCTCCAAAGCCGGTTGGTGGAAGAAATGGTGGCGCGGGGGGGATTGGAAAGTCCCCCTTTTCCAAAGGGGGATTTAGGGGGATTTTCCGCCGATGAAATTCCGCCCCCCGCTTTCCCACGAGACATGTGCATGGAATTCGCCATCGGCTCCGCCGAAACGGTGCTCGGCCCCGAATTCGCCGCGCTGGATACCTACCCCGCACGGGTCCGTCTGCCGGACGAGCCGCTGATGCTGGTGGACCGGATTCTGACCGTCGAGGGCGAAAAAGGCGGCATGGGTTCCGGCCGGGTGGTGACCGAGCACGACGTGTTCGAAAACGCCTGGTACTTGGACGGCGGACGGGCGCCGGTCTGCATTTCGGTGGAAGCCGGACAGGCCGACCTGTTTCTCTGCTCCTATCTCGGCATCGATCTGCAAGTCAAAGGAACCCGCACCTACCGGCTGCTGGACGCCACGATCCATTTCCATCGTCCCCTGCCCCGCCCCGGCGAAACCATCCGGTACGACATCCGGATCGACCGGTTTATCCGCACCGGGAAAACCTGGATGTTCTTTTTCGAGTTCGACGGGACCATCGACGGCGAGCCGCTGATCACCATGCGAAAGGGGTGCGCCGGGTTTTTCACCGAGGAGGAGGTGAAAAATTCCGGAGGAATTATTCTAACGGAGGCGGAACGAAACGTCCCGCCGGGAACGGTGGAAGCGCCGGAATTGATTCCCATGGTCCGGGAATCCTACGACGATAAAGCCGTGGACGCGCTCCGCCGGGGCGATCTGGCCGCGGCGTTCGGATCGGCGTTCTCCGGCGTCCGTGCCGCCGAAAGCCTGCGCCTCCCCGGCGGCCGAATGCGGCTGATCCACCGAGTGCCGGAGCTGGACCCGGCGGGCGGCCGTTTCGGCGTGGGCATCGTCCGCGCCGAAGCCGACATCCATCCGGACGACTGGTTTTTGACCTGCCATTTTGTGGACGACATGGTCATGCCGGGCACGCTGATGTACGAATGCTGCGCCCACGCGCTTCGGGTCTTCCTCCAGCGAATGGGCTGGGTGGTGGATCGGGAGGGGCCGGGATACGAGCCGGTCCTCGGCGTCCACAGCATTCTGAAATGCCGGGGGCCGGTCACCCCGGAAACCCGCAGCGTGATCTACGAGGTGGAGCTGAAAAAGATCGCCTTCGAACCGGAGCCCCACGTCATCGCCGACGCCAACATGTACGCCGACGGCCGGCCTATCGTCCGTTTCGTGGATATGGGGATGCGGTTGGCGGGGGTTACGGGGGCGGAGTTGATGGGGTTTTGGGGGGGGAGAAGCCAGGAGTTAGAAGTCGGAAGTCGGAAGTCGGAAGTTGGAAGTCAGGAGCCAGAAGCCAGGATTCAGAACGCCCATGGTTCCGGCGTGAAGGCGAGTCTCGGGGAGACCCGCGAGGAGGATTCCCAGGCGTGGAAGTCGGCTGCGGAAGAAACCAGGCCGGTTTCGATGGAAATGCCGCGTTTTTCCCGCGAGCAGCTCTTGGCATTTTGCGAGGGGAATCCCTCGGAATGTTTTGGGGCGCCGTACCGGGTGTTTGATCAGGAGCGGCGGATCGCACGGTTGCCGCGACCGCCCTATTTTTTCATGGATCGGGTGGTTTCCACCGAGCCGGAGCCTTGGGTGCTCAAACCCGGCGGGTGGATCGAATCCGAGTATCAGGTTCCCCCGGACGCTTGGTATTTCGCTGCGGATCGAAGCGGGATCATGCCCTATTGCGTGTTGCTGGAAATCGCGCTCCAGCCTTGCGGTTTTTTGGCGGCCTATGTTGGCTCCGCGCTTCGGTCCCATCAAGACTTGAAATTCCGAAATCTCGGCGGCGAGGCGACGCTCCATCGGAACCTTTATCCCGGGTGCGGAACGCTCGCCGTCCGGTGCCGAATGACCAAAGCCTCCGAGGCGGGCGGCATGATCATCGAGAATTTCGACATGGTCGTGCTGGAAAACGGCCAGCCGGTGTACGAGGGAACGACCTATTTCGGGTTTTTCACGGAACAGGCCCTGGCCAATCAGGTCGGCCTCACCGGCGCGGACGCCAAGGCATACGTTCCGGACGAGGCGGAAACCGCCCGGGGGAAGGCATTCGATTTGGAAGTCGTTGCGCCGATGGAACCGGTGAATGACGCGCTGGTTTCGTTGGGAGAAAAAATCCCCCCCGGCCCCCCTTTGGAAAAGGGGGGAGAACGGGCGGAACCTGTCTACGGCCCGCTTTCCATGCCCGCCAAAGCCCTGCTGAACGTGGACCGGATCGACCTGTACGTTCCGGACGGCGGATCCAAGGGACTGGGCTTCGTCCGGGGCGTGAAAAAGGTGGACCCGTCGGAGTGGTTTTTCCAGGCCCATTTCTACCAAGATCCCGTCATGCCCGGCTCTCTGGGAATCGAGGCGTTCATCCAACTCTTGCGGTTCGCCGCGCTCCAGCGATGGCCCCATCTCGCGGAAACCCATCGGTTCGAAATCCTCGCCGGCGAGCCCCAAACCTGGGTTTACCGGGGACAGATCATCCAACGCAATCGCCGCATGACCGTGGAAGCCTCGGTCACCGACATTGAAGATGGAGACGAACCCATCCTCCGCGCCGAAGGCCGCCTCCTCGCCGACGGATTGCCCATTTACGCCATGCGGAATTTTGGGGTACGGTTGGTGAGAGCGGGGCGGGAATTGTCGCTTTCTGGAGAATCGAAATGAATATTTCCATTCCAAAAACGGATATTCAGGAATTTTGCCGACGCAACCAGATTCGCCGACTTTCTTTCTTCGGATCGGTTTTGCGAGATGATTTTACGGCGCAAAGCGATGTGGATGTGTTGGTGGAGTTCGAGCCGGAAGCAAGAATTGGTCTGATTACCCTTTCCGGCATGGAAATCGAATTAAGTCAAATATTTGAACGCCAAGTGGAAATTC
>JBKHDD010000098.1:0-18108 GCA_046541515.1 Desulfococcaceae bacterium | reverse complement strand
ACCTTGTTCATGGCCTCGGCGATGATGTTGCCGATGGTTTCGTCGTTGTTGGCGGAAATGGTGCCGACCTGGGCGATTTCCCGCTGGTCCTTGGTGGGCTTGCTGATGGCGTGCAGCTCTTTCACGGCCGCTTCCACCGCCTTGTCGATGCCGCGCTTGATGGACATGGGGTTGTTGCCGGCGGCCACCAGCTTCTGGCCTTCCTCGTAGATGGCCCGGGCGAGAACGGTGGCGGTGGTGGTTCCGTCGCCGGCCATGTCGCTGGTCTTGCTGGCCACTTCCTTCACCATCTGGGCGCCCATGTTCTCGAACTTGTCTTCCAGCTCGATCTCCTTGGCCACGGTCACGCCGTCCTTGGTCACCGTGGGGGAGCCCCAGGACTTGTCGATGACCACGTTCCGGCCCTTGGGACCCAGGGTAACCACAACGGCATCGGCCAGGGTTTTAACGCCTTTCAGCATCGCCTCGCGGGCGCGAAGATCGTATTTAATCACTTTAGCGGACATGTTGATATACCTCCGTCACGAGAATCAAACAGGTTGTTTCGATGAAAAAAAGATGAACCGATATGGGATGCGGCGCGGATTTACTCGATGATGCCCAGCACGTCGTCCTCACGCATGATGAGGTACTCTTCGCCTTCGATTTTGACCTCGGTTCCGGAATACTTGCCGAAGAGGACGCGATCGTTGGCTTTGACCTCCAGGGGAATCACCTTTCCGTCTTCGCCCAGGCGACCGTCGCCCACGGCGACGACTTTGCCCTCGGCCGGTTTTTCCTTGGCGGTGTCGGGGATGATAATCCCGCCCTTGGTTTTGCTTTCCTCTTCCACGCGCTGGACCAGAATCCGATCATGAAGCGGTTTCAAATTCATTGCTGCCTTTCTCCTTTTTGCCTAATGAAGTCCATAAGATGAAGTAAGTATTTCGGCCGAAATCGCCAACATCCGGCCGGAAATTCCGAAGCCGGCCTAAACCAAGCGGAACAATAAGCAGTTCTTCCGGGTTGTAAAGTCGGCGGGGTTAATTTTTTGAAACGGATTAGAACGTTGGCCGGGAAGCGTGGAGAAAGACGGACAAGTTGCCGGAAATATGTGAGAAAAGAGGGGATGGGAGGTCCCGGATCACGATTTGGGGCAACGACGGGCCCGAATCAATCCCTTGGAATGGCCGGCTTTTCGGGGAGGCGTCCGAATGTTTACCGGAGCACCTCCAGCGGCTGGTCCCGGGCGGGAAAGTCCCGAAAAAAATCGAGCACCGCCGACATGCCGACGATGCGGACCCGCTCCAGGATTTCCAGGGTCCGCCGGTGAACCCGTTGTTCCTCCGCCCGCTTTTCCTCTTCCGACGCGTTGAAATTTTGAAGAAACCGACAAAAGCGCACCACATGAACCAATTCATGGGTGACCAGATAGAGCAGGAAGGGGCGGAGGGAGATGCGATCCAGTTCCGCCACGGCGGGCAAAATGGCGTGATCCAGGAGACAAATTCGGTAAAAGTCGAAGGCCGACGAGCCCAGGCTGGCGTCGGCGGGACGGGCCTCGTACCGGATGACCTGGGCGAAGGGGCCGTCCACCACCTCTTCGGGTTCCAGCTCGGCGAGGGTCCGAACGTCGTAGCGATAGCGGAACCATTGGCTGTCCGAAAGCTTGTAGAAGTCGGACACCCGATCTTCGGCCATGCCGACGGCGGCCCTGACGCCCTCCAGCTGGGTTTCCGTAAAGAAAGGTCCGGGATGACGGGGTTTCATGAGGCAAAAAAGCGGTGGACAAACCCGCATTTGGTCTTTATGATGCCACGTTTGCAGAAAAAGACCAGAGGGGGGGTGATCTGTTGGGCAGCGTAATTAAAAAACGCCGGAAAAAGATGCGCAAGCATAAGCACCGAAAATTGCTGGCCCGGACGCGGCACCAGAGGCGAAAAGGGCGTTAGCCCGCTTTTGGGTTTCCGGGACTGTTTGGAAAGGCGCCGCTTGGCTTTCGCGGCGCCTTTCCATTTTCGGCCCCGGTTATCTCGTCGCCGCGCTTCCCCCGGATTGGGGCGAGGAGGCCCCGGCCCGGGCCTCCCGTTGGGCGGCCGGGTCCTCGGTAGTTTTAAGGTAACGGAAAAACTCCGAATCGGTGGAAATGACCAAGCCGGAATTGGATTCCAGCGCCTGTTTGTACATTTCCAGGGTCTTGGTGAAGGAGTAGAATTCCCGATCGACCCCGAAGGCGTCCGCGAAAATCCGGGTGGCCTCGGCGTCGGCCTTTCCTCGAATCTTCTGGGCGCGGCGATAGGCGTTCGACTGAATTTCCTTAAGATCCCGCTCCTTCTGACCGATGATTTTCTGGGCCTCGCCCTTGCCCTCCGACCGGAATTTTTCCGCGATCTGCTTCCGCTCCGCGATCATCCGCTTGTAGACCGATTCCCGCACGGTGTCCACGTAGTTGATCCGCTTGAACTTTACGTCCACCAGCTCGATTCCGAATTTGTCCAGCTTTGGCTGGGCCTGCTTGAGAATCCGATTCGCCAGCTCTTCCCGGCCGATGGTGATGTCGTAATCAACCGCCTGTTTCCGAATGTCGCCTTGGGGGAGGTCGGCGTTGATTTCGACAATGTCCAATGCCCGATTGGTGCGCCGCACCGCCTCGATGAGCCGGTTCGAGGTGATCAGGTTTCGAACGGCGGGGTCCAAAATGTCGTTAAGCCGCTGGATGGCGCTGAACTCGTCGGTTACCGTGAGCAAAAAATCCACCGGGTCGGTGATTTTCCACCGGGCGAACGCGTCCACCCAGATGTAGGTTTTTTCCGAGGTGGGAATCTGGCCGGGGTCCCCGTCCCAATGGAGCAGGTTTTTTCGAAACCGGTTGGCCTGATCGATGAAAGGGACCTTGAATTTCAAGCCAGGCGTGGTGATGGGGTCTCGGACGATGCGCCCGAAACGAGTGACCACCACCTGTTCGGTTTCATCCACGGTGAACGCCGCCGCGTAAAGCAACGCCAACAGAGCCAACACTGCGATGCCGATAATGCCTTTTTTCGGTGAAGGTGTCATTGGGTCGCACCGATTCCCTTGTCCAGGTTGAGAAGAGGGAGCACCCCCCCAAGTTCTTCGTCGATAATGGTTTTACGCTCCAGTTTGGGCAGAATTTCCCGCAACGCCTCCAGATACATCCGGCGGCGGGTGACGTCCTTGGCCTTGACGTATTCCTCGTAAATGGCGGTAAAACGGGCAGCGTCGCCCTTGGCGGTGTTGACCCGGTCCAGGGCGTAGCCCTCGGCCGCCCGCACCGTCCGCTCGGCCTCGCCCCGCGCGGCCGGGATGGCCCGGTTATATTCCTCCCGGGCCTTGTAGATCATCTGCTCTTTTTCCTGGGTGGCCTGGTTCACCTCGTTGAGGGACGGCTGCACCGGGGCGGGAACGTCGGTCTTTTTCAATTCCAGGGTGACCACGTGAATGCCGGTTTCGGCCTGGTCCAGCTCTTGTTGCAGCAGACCTTGGGCTTCCACGGCGATTTCGTCCCGATTGCTGATGACCTCGTCGATGCTTCGGTCGCCGATGACCAGCCGCATGGTGGCTTCGGACATGTCGCGCAGCAACAGCTGAACGTCCCGCACCTTGAACAGATAGTTGTACGGATCTTTGATCCGGTACTGAACCACCCAGGGCACTTGCCCCACGTTCAGGTCGCCGGTCAGCATAAGGGTGGGATCGGTGGCCGCGGCGGGGTATCGAGAATCGCGACTGGCGGGAAGCGAGACAAACTCCTCCGTTTCGACGCGCCGAATGTTGACCCGCTTTACCTCTTCAATCCCGACCGGCAACTTGAAATGGAGGCCGGGCTGGGTGGTCCGGATGTACCGGCCGAACCGCTGAATTATCCCCACCTCGCTGGGCCTGACGGTGTAGACCATGGTGCCGAGCAGAATCCCCAGGATGAGCAGACCCACGAGCAGGGGGCCCCCCGGAAATTTCATGTTGTTCAACCGCTTGAAAAACTCGTCCCATTGGGGCGGGACGTTGCCGCCTTTGTACCGCTGTTGTTCTTTCAGTTTCTCCCAGTCCCAACTCATATCGGTTCCCGTAAATTTATTGATTCACTTCGTTTTTGCCGTTCCGGCCAAAGTAAGGTAGGCGAAACCGCAAGTCAAGAAAAACCCCAGAAAGCGCATACCCTTTTGGCCCGGCCCCGCTTTGCGGAAGTGGCGGTTTTCCATGCCGAATCCCTCCGACGGTCCTCCGGGGAAGCCCACATCCGTCTTGCCCGCCCCTTCGGGTTTCCCGTATAAGGGCATTCGGGTTCATCCGGACCACGGGCTTCGGCCGGAAAAAAAGAAAATCTTCCCGAAGATCGTCCCGGTCCCGTCTTCCGACCCCGGCGGGAGGCCGGACCGGTCCGAAAAAATGGCGCGGAAGGAAACCATGTCGAAAAAACGTCCCAATCAAAAAGAATTCGCCCATATCGGCGGGGTGCTGACCGATGTCATGGGCGGGTTTCGGAAACGGCCGGAAGGGGACCTGACCGAGCTGTGGAACCAGTGGAACGCCGCCGTGGGCCCCGCGGTGGCGGAAAACACCCGGCCGGCCGCGGTGAAAGGCCGTCTGCTGACCGTCAACGTCGCCAGTTCGGCCTGGCTCCAGCAGCTTCAGTTTCTCAAGGCCGACCTGATCGCCCGGCTCAACCGGGCCCTGGGCGAGCAACGGGTCGAGGACATCCGATTTCGGGTGGGCCCGGTGGGACCATGACCGATGGGGCCGTGACCGACGGGGCCGCGACCGAGATCACCGAAGACCGCTTCTGGGACGGCCGGGTCTTGGTTCGTCAGCGCCGGCGGGGCTACCGATTTTCGGTGGACGCCGTGCTGCTGGCCCACGCCGTGGCGACCGAAATGGGAGGCCGACCCGTCCGTCGGATTCTGGACCTGGGGACCGGCTGCGGCATCATCCCCCTCCTGCTGGCGGCGCGGCTTCCCGAAGCCCGGATCATCGGCGTGGAAATCCAACAGCCGCTGGCCGATCTGGCCCGGGCCAACGTCGCCGAAAACGGCTTTGGGGATCGGGTCGTGATTCTTCATCGGGACCTGCGGGAGCTGACCCGCGCCGAGGTCGGCGGCCCCGTGGACCTTGTGGCGAGCAACCCGCCCTACCGTCCGCCGGGGACCGGCCGCCGCTGCCCCGAGGGCGAACGGGACATCGCCCGCCGCGAGGTCCACGCCCGTTTGGCCGACGTGGCGGCGGCGGCGCGTCGAATGCTGGACCCCGGCGGGCGATTTCGGATCGTCTTCCCGGCGGAGCGGGCCGCGGAGCTGATGGACCGGATGCGCGAGGCCGATCTGGAACCCAAGTCGCTGCGGCCCGTCTATTCCCGCGCCGGCGAGGCGGCCCGGCTGGTGCTGGCCGGGGGACGCCGGGCCGGAAACACCGGCCTTCGGCTGGAAGCGCCACTGGTCATTTATGGTCCCGACGGCGAATACGCGCCGGAGGTGGCGGCCATGTTTCGGTGGTGACCGCCCCGGCCGCCCTTTCCGACTTTTTCCTCAATTCGTCAAGGGATGAATCACCTGCCCGGTGACGACCTTGGGGTAAAAATAGGTCGATTTCCGGGGCATGATTTCCCGGTTCCGGGCCACCTCCCGAACCTGCTCGATGCGGGTGGGGTTCAGGAAAAAGGCCACGTCGTACTTGCCTTCCGTCACCGCCTTCACGCCTTCGGCGGCCACGCTGGCGTAGCCGATGAGCGAGGCGTCGTCCAGCCGGGCGTTGTCGAATCCCATCAAGTCCATGAAAACGAGCCGGGTCAGCACCGTCACGTCCAGGTCCCGCAGCGCCTCGGAAAGCTCCGCGCCGTAGCGTTCGGCCATGGCCCCGGGCCGAATCCGCAGCAAATAAAAAGCCGGTCGATCCTTGGCCAGCATCCCGATGGCGGTGCGTTCCGGGTTTTCCCCCAGGTCCGCGAAAAACCGCCGTTCCGCCTCGCTCGGGTTCCCTTCCCGCGGATATTCGGTCACCTCGAAAAAATCCCGGGCCTGGGTCAGCAGCGCGTCCACCGACGCCGCGTCCACCGATTTCAGCAGCCGGTGGGCGGGGCGGATGACCATGCCCGGGTCTTCCATGGCCGCCAGGTACATCATGATGAAATTGGCCGGATGGTCCGGAGCGAAGTCCGGGGTCCGCTCCGCCACCCAGTCCCGATAGGCCAGGGCGGTTTCGTACCGGTGATGGCCGTCGGCGATGAACAGCGGTCGCGGGGCCAGGGCTTCGGTGATCCGGTCCTGCACCGCCGGGTCGCTCAGACGCCACAACCGCTGCCGATGTCCCGCGCCGTCCACGAAGTCCATGTCCGTCGCCCGATCGGAAACCGCCGCCTGGAGGTCACGCAGCAACTCCGCTCCCCCGGGGAAGAGCGAGAAGATCGGGCTGAAATTGGCGTGGCAGGCCTGCATCAGCGCCAACCGGTCCGATTTGACCTTGGAAAAGGTCCGCTCGTGGGGCAGGACGACGCCCCGGTCGAAGGGCTCCAGCCCCACCCGGGCGATGATGCCCCAGCGGGTCAACGGCCCTTCGGGAACCGTGAAATCGGTGGCGGCGAGGTAAAAGGCCGGGGCTTGATCCCGAATCAGCACCTCGTCGGCCATCCAATCCCCGCAGCATTCGGCGGCCCGGGTGTAGCGGTTGTCGGTATCGGTATCGGTATCGGCGGTTTTGCCGAGAATGAGTCGAATGATGTTTTGGGGATGGCAGGCGTAGGCCCGCTCCTGTTCCTCCGGCGAAATGACGTCGTAGGGCGGGGTGGTGACGTCGGCCAGATCCCCGATTTTGGAAGGATTGTAGGTCAGTCCCCGAAAGGGGAGAACGGTGGCCATGGGAATTGCTCCTTTTCATTCGGTGGTAGAGGGCGGCGCCCGACGGACCCCCGCTTCCCGAAACCGATCCCATTCGGTTTCGGGCGGTTTCCGGTGTTCTCCGGTGGATTCCAAGGCCGAAAACGGATTCCGGATTTCCTGAAGCCGGGAATGGGACGTCGGATGGCGGGGAACCGGGGCGGGGCGTCGCCGAAGCGCGGCCCGGCGCGCGGACCGGGCCGCTCTCTGATACTAAATCGGCGGCCGGGGTTCAAGCCGTTTGTCCGGCGGCAAGTCCGGTTCGGATCGGAGCGGGATTGCGTCCGCGGCGGGTTTCCGGGGGGCGCGGGAAATTTTCCGGGAAATCGCCGAAAGGGGGTTGACGGGATTTTCAAAAACGGGTAGGGATGCGGCTTGTCTGGTCGACGACGAATCCGGAGAGGTGGCCGAGTGGCTGAAGGCCCCGCTCTCGAAAAGCGGTATCCTGGCTACAACCGGGATCGTGGGTTCGAATCCCACCCTCTCCGCCATTTTTTTTGCCGGCGGGGATGTTTCCGCCGGAGGCGTCGGCCGTCGTGCGGAATGTTCCGGAGAGATGACCGAGTTGGCTGAAGGTGCACGACTGGAAATCGTGTGTGCCGTTTATAGCGGCACCGAGGGTTCGAATCCCTCTCTCTCCGCCATCCGCATGCGATAAATTTCTCGATCGATCCCAAGCGGTGGATAAGGGTGTGGCGGGTATCGCCGCACCCTTTTTTTTCCGGAGATTTCCGCCCGACTTCCGGAACTCGCGGGGAAAATCTCCAAGCCGCCGGGTTTCGAAACCGGTTTGCGTCGGATTCGAATCCGATGCAAGTTTGGGGGTCCTGCCGCCGCCCGGCCATCGTCTGGCCGCCGTTGGACCACCGTCGGTTTTTTTCTCGGCCCCCCTTTCCGAGCGACGGGCGTCGCCCTTGGGGCGCCCCGGGAGGCTACCGTTGGCCTATCTGGTTCTCGCACGAAAATACCGGCCCCAGACCTTCTCGGAGGTGGTTCGCCAGGAGCACGTCACCCGCACGCTGACCAACGCCATTCGGGCGGACCGGGTGGCCCACGCCATTTTGTTCGCCGGACCGCGCGGCACCGGCAAAACCACCATCGCCCGCATTCTGGCCAAGTCCATGAACTGCGAGGCGGGGCCGACCCCGGAACCCTGCAACGAATGTCGTTCCTGTCGGGAGATCGCCGCCGGCCACGCGTCGGACGTGCTTGAAATCGACGGGGCCTCCAACAACGGCGTGGACCACATCCGCGACCTGCGCGAAAACGCCCGCTACATGCCGGTTCACAGCCGGTTTAAAATCTACGTCATCGACGAAGTCCACATGCTCAGCACGGCGGCCTTCAACGCGTTGCTCAAGACGCTGGAAGAGCCGCCGGCCCACGTGATGTTCCTCTTCGCCACCACCGAACCCCACAAAATTCCCATTACCATTCTTTCCCGGTGCCAGCGCCACGACTTGCGGCGCATCGAGACCGCCGACGTGGTGCGCCACATGGGCGAACTGTGCCGCCGCGAGGGGATCGCCATGGCGGAGGAGAGCCTGTCGCTGATCGCCCGGGAGGCCGGCGGCTCCATGCGGGACGCCCTGAGCCTGCTGGACCACGTGATGGCCTGCGCCGAGGGCGAGGTGGACCACAAGCAGGTGCTGGACATCCTGGGCGTGGTGGATCGGGACGCGATCTTCCGGCTGGCGGACGCCCTTCTGACCCGGGACGTCCCGGCCGCTTTGGCGCTGATCGACGAGGTGTACGACCACGGCCACAATTTGAAGGAACTCTACGGCGCGCTGCTGGAACACTTTCGGAACCTTTTGGTGGTTCGCATGAGTCGGGAGGCCGGCGATCTGGTGGACGCCACGGATCAGGAACGGCGGCGGATGGCCCAATCGGTTCGCGAGGTTTCCGAAACCCATCTGAGCCAGCTTTTGGACGTGCTGTTTCGGGAAGAGGCGACGATCCGCCATTCGGCCCAGCCGCGCATCGCGCTGGAAATGGCCTGCTTTCGGATGTTCCAGGTGCGGCCGGCCCTGCCCATCGAAACCCTGATCGAAAAGCTGGACGGCCTGAGCCGGGGCGTGCTGACCGAGGCGGAGCTGGAACGGCCCAATCCGCTGGACGTGCCGTCGTCGCCGGTTCGACCGGAAATTTCCGCGGACGGTCACGGAACCCCGCCGGCGGGTTCCGCGCCGGGAACCTCGGCTTTCACAGATTCGGGGCGGACCGCAGCGGATTCCGCGCCAACTTCCGCGGATTCAAGCCCTGCCTCCGAGTCGGAGTCAACCGAAGCCGTCCATGAGAAATCGGAACCGGCATCCGCATTGGAACCGACTTCCGCCTTCGACTCCGTCCGCGCCCCTTCGAGGGCCCCCGCCGCCGTTGCCGCTTCCGTCTCCGGCGAAGCCGTTGAATCCGTTTCCGCCTCGGCGACGGTGGAATCGGCTTCCAACAAATCCTTTCGCCCGGCGGAAACGGCGGTCTCCGCTTCCTTCGAGGGACTTGGAGAGAAAACGGAGATGCCATCGGCCCCGGCGCGTCGCCGAGAAGCGGGATATTCGGCGCCGGATTCCGGCGATGGACATCGGGTCAGCGAGGATGTTCCGGCGGCGGAAGCGGCGCCCGCGGTCGGAGCGCCATCGGGGGCCGCGCCGTCCATGGCAACCGGCTCGACGGAAAACATCTCGGGAGGTTCGGTGGAGTCGGCCGAACCCGTAAGCGATCAAACCGCCGCGCCCGCGGGCCCCAGCGGAGACGGCGACGCCATTTTGGAACGGGCGGCGGCCCAGGTTCCGGAATCCCTTTCTTCGCTTCTGCGGAAGTGCCAACTTACGTCGGTGGAACCGGATGCGCTGGTGCTGGAGATCAACGCCGCCGACTTCCATATCAAGAGACTGGAAAAACAGGAGCGGACGCTCCAAAAAATTTTTTCGGACGTCACCGGATCATCGGTGCGTCTGACGCTGAAAAAAGGCGTGGAATCCGGCGGCCCCGGGCCCGATCGGGCCGCGGAGGCCAATCGTCGCCGCGAGGAGGCCCTGAATCATCCCCTGGTTGCGGCGGCCATGGAAATTTTTGAAGGAACGTTGATAGACGTCAAACCTTTATCGGAGGAATCGTCCAATGAAGGGCATGGGCAACATGATGAAGCAGGCCCAGAAGCTTCAGTCCAAAATGATGAAAATGCAGGAAGAGCTGGAAAAGGAGACGGTGGAGGCCAGCGCCGGCGGCGGCATGGTGAAAGTGGTGGCCAACGGCAAGCAGCAAATCATCTCCATTGAAATTGAAAAGGAAGTGGTGGACCCGGACGACGTGGAAATGCTCCAGGATCTGGTGGCGGCGGCCGTCAACGACGCGCTGACCCAGTCCCAGGAGATGGTTTCCGAGCGCATGGGCAAGCTGATGCCGGGCGGCCTCAACATTCCGGGGCTGATGTAGCTTGCCGTGAGCCCCTATCCGCCATCGGTGGTTCAGTTGATTCGCCAGTTTTCCACCCTGCCCGGCGTTGGCGAAAAGACGGCGGAGCGGTTCGCCATGCATTTGCTGCGAGCGCCCCGCCGGGAGGTGGACGGCCTGGGCCGGGCCATTTCGGTGCTGCGGGACCGGGTTCAACTGTGCCGCCGCTGTTTCGGGCTGAGCGATTCCGAAATCTGCGCCATCTGCGACCATCCGGCCCGGGACCCTTCGGTGGTGTGCGTGGTGGCGGAGGTGTCGGACCAGGCGGCGGTGGAAAAATCGGGCGCGTTTTCCGGCCGGTACCACATCCTTCAGGGGGTGCTGTCTCCCATGGACGGCGTGGGTCCGGACGACCTGCGCATTCGGGAGCTGATGGAACGGATCGCCGACGAAGACGTCCAGGAGGTGATTCTGGCCACCGGAACCGATCTGGAAGGGGACACCACCGCCGCCTATCTGGCCCAGCGGCTGACCGGCTCGGGCGTCCGGGTCACCCGGATCGCCTCCGGCGTGCCCATGGGGGGCGATTTGAAATACGTGGACCAGGTGACGCTGAAACGGGCCTTGGAGACGCGCCATGCCTTTTCTTGAAAAGGCCCTTCCGGTTCTTGAGAAGGTCAACGAAGCGTTGGCCCCGGCCGTGAACGTCCGTGTTTCATCCAGCGGAACGAAGGCGGGAACCGGTTTTTTGGATTCCGCCCCAACCGTCCGGAGAAGCCCCGCATGAACCCAAACACCCCCCCCGTTTTCGAATGCCGCCAGTGCGGCGAGTGCTGCCGGGGCTTCGGCGGCACCTACGTCACCGAGGCGGACATCCAAAGGATCGCCAAATTTCTGGACATGAAACCGGCCGATTTCCGCCGAAAGCATTGCGTCCCCTCGGGCAGCCGCTACGTGCTGGCACAGGGGCCGGACGAATTCTGCCAGTTTGTTCGGAACAAGATGTGCGGCATTCATCCGGTGAAGCCCCGCATGTGCCGGAACTGGCCCTACCTGGACGCCGTGCTGACCGATCCGGGCAACTGGTTTGCCATGGCCCGGGCCTGCCCCGGAATGCGCACCGACGTGTCCGAAGCGGACGTGGCGGCGGCGGTGCGGGCGGAAATCCGCCGGCGCAATGGGGTGGAAACTGCGGAGGAAAACCCGGAGCCGGACGCCGAATGATCGGCGTGTTCGATTCCGGCGTGGGAGGGCTGACAGTGGCCCGGGCCGTGATGGAGCGGCTGCCGGGCCACGACGTCGTCTATTTCGGCGACACGGCCCGCACCCCCTACGGCGGCAAAAGCCCGCAAATCGTTACGGAGTACGCCCTGGAGGACGTCCGCTTTCTGATCGACCGGGGCGCGAAGCTGATCGTGGTCGCCTGCAACACGGTTTCCAGCGTGGCCGCCGACGCGCTGGGGGCGGAATTCGATCTGCCGCTGTTCGAGGTCATCACCCCGGCGGTGGAGACGGCCCTGTCCGTCTCCCGCAAGAACCGGTTCGGGATCATCGGCACCCGGGCCACGGTGGCCAGCGGCGAATACGAACGGCGCATCCGCGAGCGCCAGGCCGACGCCGCCGTATACTCCGAGCCCTGTCCCTTGCTGGTTCCCCTGGTGGAGGAAGGCTGGATCCACCGGCCGGAAACCACCCGGATCGTCAAGAAATACCTCCTTCCCCTCAAAGCCCGCCAGATCGACACCCTCATCCTGGGCTGCACCCACTATCCCGTCCTTCTGGACACCATCGCGCGCAAGGCCGGAAAACGGGTCCGCGTGGTGGACTCCGCCAACGCCCTGGCCGAATCCCTGGCCGCCCACCTTTCCGACCATCCCCAGCTCGATTTCCAAATGTCCCGCACCGGCCAACACCGCTTCTTCGTCTCCGATCTCACCGACCAGGTCGCCCGCACCGCCAAGGCAATTCTGCGGCGGAACGTGGCGCTGGAGGCGGCGCGGGGGTAGTTTGCCGGCCTCTTCGATACCGGGATTCTACACCGGAGCACAAATCCATTCTATACGGTTTCGGTGTTCGGCCTGTCCTCGTTTCGTTGCATTCTTTCCGCTCCTTTTGTTTTTCCCGTCTTCTGTTAAGCAAACCGACAGCCTTCCTGGAATGGTTCCTTTTCCAACTCCTTGAAAACAGGCTTTTTTGAATTGAAAATGGCGATTTCATCGAAAAAACCCGTCGGGATTTTTTATGTTTTTCGTTTAATGAAGCCCTGAAAGCCTTAATGTTCTTTAAAATCAGTATCTTGTTTCTTTGGACTAAAGATTGCATGGGATTGCAACATATTGTTTTAAAGTGTCCCATTCAGGGAAGCTCAAAGGCAGGGAAACTTATTTTTTATCCAAAGGAGATTTAGAAAGATGAAAAGAACAGGAATGGTATTATTGGCGGGGATTTGTTGTATGTTGATTGCACAGTCGGCCTGGGCGCTGTCGAGCGGGGCCATCAGCACCGATCGATTTGGATACACCGGAGTCGTGAAACGTTTCGACACCCTTGACGATGCCCAAAACGGGGTCAATCAGGTCGGTACAGACATCGAAATCGGAAACCGGGATCTCTCCTTGTATGTGGTCAATGATTACTCGGATTTCAATACCGATTACAATATCATGATGGGATCCTGGTGGTATACAACGGATCCCGATGGAAGATCGGGATGGGGAAACACTCGGGGAAACAGCGGCCGAGGTTACGTTCAGCTTTATGATACGGATGGCAGCACCGATACGTCGGTGGAAATGTCTTTTGGGAATAACGACGGGAGCTATTGGCGGGATTTTAACCTGTCCCTTTCCGGCGGAGGGGCGGATTACTCCAATGATTATGCGCGGTTTTGGTTGGATTACCAAGGCGGCGGAGCGGACATGGTGAAGTACCATTCCTATGATCTGAACCTCACAGCTAGTGGTTTGGAAGGCGCCGAAATCTCCCCGGGATGGATTGAAGCCGCCAACCATCCGACTTCGGTCACCGGTAACTATTCGGGCATTTTTGAGAACGTCAGCACAAGTTACACACAAAACAATGGTTTTTATACCTTCGACTTGGCCTTGGACATGGAAAATTGGGCGTGGGCCAACCGGGACGACCTCGTTGGCGATGAATTTTCCGACAGCTATTTTGCTGCGGCCGCGGCTACGGAGCCGATTCCGGAACCAGGCACCTTCGTTCTTTTCGGTATCGGCATCGCGGGATGGTTTGTTTCCCGCCGGGTGCGGGCCTCCGGCAAATAGTTGGTTTTCTGAATGTTTGAGAGGAGGGTAAACTTCGGTTTTTTAATCTGTTAAGGTTGATGTAAATCAAAGTTTACCGTAGGATTCGGAAATCGGGTCTGGTTAAAGGGATTTCATGGGAGTTCTCCTCTCCCATGGAATCCCTTTTTTTTGTGCGGGCAGAGAAAGATTGGGTCGCGCCGCGTTGGGCGCGGCGCGGGGATGGCCGGTTTTTCCATGTTTCCGTTGGATTTCCGAGATTAAAAATTGACGGAGCCCATGAAAAATGGGGCGGGTTTCGGTTGTCCATTTTCGGAGACGATCGACGGTTTCCTCGGATCAAACGCGTTCCAGTAAATCGCCCGAGCGGATTTACCGGTGAAATCCAAAACATAAGCCGGGCGCGTTCGGCGGGGGACCGCCGCGATGGTTCCCGGATTTCGATACGCCTTGTTCCCGGGATATCGCCACGGAAATGGCCCAGGAACTGTTGGACCAGGCCGTCGCCGGGGACGACCCCGCCGATGCCGGGGGAAAAGCCTTGTTCGCTTTGGATGATCGTGGACGGTTTTTCAAGGCCCATCGCCATTCCGTTCAAGGGAAGGAAGAGCGCCGGCACGGGTATCCGGTCAACGAAGAACGCGTCCCCCGGGGAGTTCCGGCCCGGGTGCTCCGGGAATTCAAGAAACGGGGAATCTTGTCCGCAGCCCGGTACAAAAAGTTGCTGGGGAGTTCCAAATGAGCCAAATTTTTGGAGAAGAAGACACCTTCGCCATCAAGGTTTCCCCGCCGGCGGATGGTCCGAAAGACGCTTCCCCGACGGTGAGCGAAACCTGGACCGCCTTGGAAATCCGGGTGAAGGGCGGAATCTCCGCGAGCGCACCCAGCGGGGCCGGGAAACCTTTCACGAGGCGATCCACTGGCCCGCGATTTTTCCGGCCCGTTGGCTGGTCCGGCACTTGGGGGGTTGTTCGAGGCGCAACGGTGGCCAATTCCCGTTCAGCGGCGAAACGCGCTGGAGGTCTGCCGGGACCTGGACGAGCGGCTACTGGATTTGGCCGAGGGCGAAGACGAAAGCGAAGAGGAGACGTTCCTGGAAGCCGGGGATCGTTTCGTGGCCGCCCATTCGTTGATCGCCGGCGGCGGGTTGGTTCCCGATCTGTGCTTCGCGCGGGACGGGACGCGGGTTTCCGCGGCCTGGAGCGCGGAGCGGGCCAATCCGGATAATCATTTTCTTTTGTCCGGGGGGAAGCCGATGTTCCGGCGGAAAAGTTTTTGGAGGTGGCGATCGGATTCGTCGAATGGAACTTAGGGAAGTCGGAGGCGAACGGGATGGTAGGCGTTCAGCCGGATATTTTTTTGCCGCAGGAATGGTTGGATGGAAAGGTGCCCACGCCCTTCATCCGAACGATCCGGCGAACAGGGAGGAATGGGTCGCCGATCGGAGCCTTCGGGGAAAGGCCCGGGGCGTGCCTGCGGGGCTCCGGCGTTCCGAGACGCGCCAAAAACTGGAGGGCCAGGGGCGAAAAACCGGTCGAAACGGCCGCCAAACACCTTCAAGACAACGAGAAGCGATGCGGTACGACGAGGCCCTCGCGGCCGGATTCCCGATCGCGACCGGCGCGATCGGGAATCCGGCCGCCGCCTTGCGAAAGACCGCATGGACCCGACGGGCGCCCGGTGGAGAATGGAATGCGCCGAGGCGGTCCTCAAACTGCGCTCGCCGAAGACCGGCGGCCGCATGGATAAGCGCCTGGAATTCCATTTTCAACGTGAAAAAGAGCGGAACCACCCTTTTTCTTGGGGTGAAAAAGTTTAATTTTTGTGTTTATCCAATAGAGCCGCACCCCATCGGGAATCGTCGAGGGGCTTTTTTTCATTTCAGGCCGGCCGGGCGACCATCCGTTCAAGAAGATTGCGGAATTCTCTCAATCGCCCGCACCCGCTCCACCACCGGCGGATGCGAATAATGGAGAAAGACATATAGCGGATGCGGCCCCAGGTTCGACAGATTGTGGGCCGACAGCTTTTTCAGCGCCTCGATCATCGCCGACCCGTTCCCCGTGGTTTGCGCCGCGAATTCGTCCGCCTCGTATTCGTTTTTCCGGGAGAGCAGCTGCATGCCGACGCCCAGGAAGAAATGGATGGGCGAGAACAACATCCCGAAGAAAACCAGCCCGGCGTGGACCGAGGGCGTGTCGATGTAGAACGCCTCGAACAGCGGCGGCCAGGAAATGAACCGGGAAAACAGGAAGAACAGGATGCCGGTCTGGACGATGCCGATGGCCATGTTCTGGAGGATGTGCTTGCGCTTGTAGTGGCCCACCTCGTGGGCCAGCACCGCCACCAGCTCCGGAACCGTGTGCCGCTCGATCAGCGTGTCGAACAGCGCCACCCGCTTGTTCTTCCCGAATCCGGTGAAAAAGGCGTTGGACTTGGCCGAGCGGCGGGAGCCGTCCACCACATAGACGTTGGCGAGCGGGAAATCGGCCGAATCGGCGTAATCCAGAATCGCCGTCCGCAGCTCCCCGTCTTCCAAGGGCTCGAATTTCAGAAACAGCGGCATGATCCAGGCCGGGGCGACAAACTGAAGCAGCAGGGAAAAGCCGGTCACGGCCAGCCAGCAGGGCAGCCAGGCTTCCGGCCCGAAATGGTCGAAGAAGGCCAGAATCGCCGCCAGCAACGGTCCGCCGATGACCACCGACAGCGCCATCCCCTTGAGCCGGTCCATGGCGAAGGTCTTCGCCGTGGTGCGATTGAAGCCGAATCGCTCCTCCAGCACGAAAGTGCCGTAAACGCCGAAAGGCAGGTTGAGCACGCTTCGCCCCGCCATCAAAACCCCCACGAAAACCAGCCCCGTCAGCACCTCGCCCCATCCCAGGGAGCGGGTCCACCGGTCCAGCCAGGCGAATCCCCCGGCGAACCAGAAGACCAGCAGCACCGCGAGATCGAATCCGCCGCCGATCCAGCCGAAGCGCGTGTTGGCCCGCAGGTATCGCTGGCTTTTTTGGTATCGCTCCGGATCGAACACGTCCTCGAAGCCCTCCGGCGGCCGGTCTTTCATGGCGCGAAGATTGAGAACGTCGGCGATCAGCTCCAGGACGAATTCCAGCAGCAGCGCGGCGAGAATGAGGACGGCGACCCAGTTCACCGGCGTACCCCTTCCGCCGCGTTCGGAATTTCCATCACGAGGTGTAGATGGAGCACTGGCGAGCCGACATGGCCGCCTCCATCAGCGCCTCGGCGAAGGTGGGATGGCCGTGGATGGTGCGGGCGATGTCTTCCGACGCCGCGCCGAATTCCAGGGCCAGCACCGCTTCGGCGATCATGTCCGAGGCCCGGGGGCCGATGATGTGGACGCCCAGGATACGGTCGGTGCGGGAGTGGCAGATCAGCTTCACGAAGCCGTCCTTTTCGCCCATGCAACGGGCCCGGCCGGTGCCGGAAAACGGATAGGAGCCGATGCAGTAGGGGATTTCCCGTTGCTTGGCCTGCTCCTCGGTGATGCCCACGCCGGCCACCTCCGGCCAAGTATAAACCACGGAGGGAATCGCGTCGTAGTTGACTTCGGAAGGCTCGCCGGCCATGTGCTCCACGGCCGCGATGCCTTCCGTTGAAGCCTTGTGGGCCAGGGCCGGGCCGGCCACCAGGTCGCCGATGGCGTAGATGTTGGAAACGCGGGTCCGCAGGTAGTGGTCCACCTGGACGTGGCCGGTTTTGGGATCGGTTTCCACGCCGACCTCCTCCAAACCCAAGTCCTTGCTCAACGGCCGCCGGCCCACCGCCACCAGCAGCCGGTCGAATTCCTCGGTGGTTTCTCCGTCCTCGTCCTCCAGGGTCGCCACCACCTTGTCGTCCTTGACTTCGGCGCTCTTGACCTTGGTTTTCAGCCGGAATTCCAGCCCCTGGGCCTTGAGAATCCGCTGAAGCGTCCGGATCACCTGGCCGTCCATGGTCCCGGCGATCTTGTCGGTCATCTCGATCACCGTCACCTCCGCGCCCAGCCGCTTCCAGACCGAGCCCAGCTCCAGGCCGATGTAGCCGCCGCCGACGATGCCCAGTTTTCCGGGAACTTCCTCGAAGGAAAGCGCGCCGGTGGAGCTGACGATCCGGTCCCGGTCGAATTCCATGCCGGGGACGGAAATGGGTTGGCTGCCGGTGGCCAGCAGGATGTTTTTGGCTTTCAACGTCCGGGTTTCGCCGTCCGGGGTTTCCACGGAAACCTCGTCCGTTCCGGTCAGTTTGCCGGTCCCCCGGATGATCTCCACCTTGTTGTTTTCCAAAAGCTGGCGAACCTGGCCGGTGAGGTCTTCCACGACCTGCCGCTTCCGTTCCATCATTTTCGCCAGGTTGAGTCCGACGTTTTCCACCTCCACGCCGTGGTCGGCGAAGACTTCCCGGGCCTGGTGGTAGTGCTCGCTGGAGTCCAGAAGCGCCTTGCTGGGGATGCAGCCGACGTTGAGGCAGACGCCGCCGAGCCGCTCGTCCTTTTCCACGCAGGCGGTTTTCATCCCGAGCTGCGCCGCCCGCGCCGCCGCCACATACCCGCCGGGGCCGGAACCGATGATGATCAGGTCGAATTGATT
>JBKHDD010000097.1:0-18167 GCA_046541515.1 Desulfococcaceae bacterium | reverse complement strand
AAAATCTCCCCTTCCCTTTTCGGCCGTTTTTCGATACCCAACGCCCTGCACCGTATTTCCCCGAAACGAATTCAACCCTCGCGAAAGCGTTCCAAAGATTCCCGAATGAAAATATTCGACAGCCATTGCCACTTGACCGACAAATCCTATCGCGACGACTTCGACGCCGTGTTGCAACGGATGGCCGAGGCGGAGGTCGCCGCCGCCATGCTGGTGGGCATCACCCGGACCGACTCCGAAGCCACCGTCGCCCTGGCGGAATCCCGCGACAACCTCATCGCATCCGTGGGCATCCATCCCCACGACGCCCAGCACGCCACCGAGGCGGACATGGAGCGCCTCCGGGAATTGGCGGCCCGCCCCGACGTTCGCGCCTGGGGCGAAACCGGCCTGGATTTCAACCGGATGTTCTCGCCCCAAAAAGACCAGGAGCACTGGCTCCGCCGTCAGCTCGAAATCGCCGACGACCTGGAGCTGCCGTTGATTTTCCACGAGCGGGACAGCGAGGGGCGGTTTCTGGAAATTCTTCGGGAGCGGTATCCCAGCGGTCGGGACGGGGTGGTCCACTGCTTCGGCGGGACCATGGAGGAGATGTTTGCCTACCTGGAATTGGGGCTGCACATCGGCATCACCGGAATTTTGACGGTCAAGGGCCGAGGCGCGGACCTGCGGGAAATGGCCCCGGAAATCCCCGCCGACCGCATCCTGGTGGAAACCGACGCCCCCTACCTCACCCCGGTGCCGGAGCGAAACAAGCACAGAAGGAACGAACCGGCTTTCGTTCGAACGACGCTGCTCCGTCTGGCCCAGGTGCGGAAGGAAGACCCGGAAGCGCTGGCGGACACCGTCTGGAACAATACGTGCCGCCTGTTCCGGTACCCGGAAAAGGCGTAACCGCGCTAGGCCAACGCGCTTTCCGCGCCACTGTCCTTGGTGAATAAGCAGGCCGAACCGGTCTGGTCGCGCATTTTCAGCATAAACTCCGCGTCCAGATGGTCGCCCAACGGAAAAATATTGATGTCCGCGCGCGGCGCTTTGGAGCTAAACCGCCCGAAGTCGCCATCCGCCACCATCACGGTGGTATTGCCCGGCAAGCGAGCCGCTTCGCTCAGCCGCCCGAGGAATTCCTTGGCCTTCTCGCTGCAACTCTTGTCTTCCACGGTCACAATCATATTCATTTCCCCTTCCCAACTTTTACACAGTCGGTAGGCCAACAGCAGGGACATATCCAGATTGTCGAAGCGATTCTTAATGTCCCATTCGGGACCGTGATCGCTAATCCACATATTGATGGTACGGCTGCGCCCAAGCCCGCTTTTGGGATGATGAACGAAAAGTGCGACGCCAAGGCTAAGATCTTCGGCCTCGTCAATCACCTCCTCCAACTGCTTTTGGAGGTTTTTTTCCGTCGGCAGCGTTAGAAACAAGACGTTGGGCGGGAAGATGCTGCCGCTTAACGCCTCCATCCCCTGCCTCACCCCTTTTGCATAATTGGGGGAAGACAGGGTACTGGCGGCACAAAAGACACCCTCTTCCTGAAACGCCTCTTTGGCTTTCTTTAGGGATTTTCGCAGTTCCTTGTGGCGCTTGCCCTTGTTGATGCCCAGCAGCTTCACGGAACCGGAGGGATGGGCCAGCGCATATACCAGCCGATTTATTCCCAAAATCTCCTGCGCGTCATCGGTCGGCACAAGCAGATGTGGCTTCCACACCCTTTCTTGACTGCCCTCCATCATTCGCATACGCTTCGCGGCCCATTCCGCCACCGCCATGACAACGCCGCTTCTCACGTCGCCAAAGGGTGTCGGCAAATCACGGCGTAGCAGCATAATGTAGATGAAAATAATAAGACCCATCGCAATGGCGCTCATGATGGAATTGATAATGAACATGGCCGTCAAACATCCGATCAACCCGATAAAGGGCACAAATCTCGGAATTTGCAACAACGGTCGAAAACTCAACAATCCCAAACTCTGTTCCACCAAAACAATGAGGTTGATCGCCGCATAGGTGACGAGGAAGAACATGGTGATCAGTGGCGCGATCGCGTTCAGGTCGCGCAGCATCAATGCCCCCAACACGATGGCGGCCGACACGATGATGGCGTTCAGCGGTTCTCCCCGCGTTCGTTTGGCGAACCAGGCTCCCGCGGGGATTATTCGGTGTTCGGCCAACGCCTGCAAAATGCGCGGCGCGCCAACGAAGGATACCAATCCGGAAGAAAACGTCGCGGCGAGGAGGCCCGCGAGCACGAGGGGTCCGTAATAGGCGCGGTCAATCATCACGGTATAATTTTTTACAAGTTCTTCCGGGGAGGCGCTGCGCGACAGCCAGTAGGCCAGCGCCAGATAGACGAGCATGCTGACCCCGATTGCCGCCATGGTGCCGGTGGGTATGTTACGCTTTGGGTCGCGGAGTTCTCCCGACATATTGGCGCCGGCCATGATGCCGGTTGAAGCGGGAAAGAACACCGCAAACACGTACCAAAAACCGACGCCGGAGAAAGCGGTGGCCTGGTCGCCCGGAAACTGGCCCCAGAGGTGGAGGTCATGCTGCATGGACCCCGTTAGCGCCGCGGCCGCCACCGACCCCAACGCGGCAATGATTATTGTGAGAACCAAATACTGAACCTTGACCGCAAGCTGGGCGCTGGTGAACGTAATGAGGAATATCACCGCGAAAACGGCAAGATCGACCAAAAGCGGTTCATGCTCCGGAAAAACCCACTGCCAGCCTTCCCGAAAACCAAAAACGTACATGCTTACCGCCAACACCTGGGCAAGATAAAGAGGAATGCCGATGCTGCCGCCCACTTCGAGACCCAATGATTGAGAAATCATGGAAAAGGCGCCGCCCTTGCCCACGCGGATATTGGTCACGAAACAGGACATGGAAAGCCCGGTGCTTCCTGTGATCAGAGCGGAAATCACAATAATCAGCCATGCGCCCCCAAGGCCGGCATTGCCCACCACCCAACCGGTGCGCAGAAACATGATGACGCCCAGAATCGTTAGCAGGGTGGGCACAAACACCCCGCCGAAAGTGCCGAAGTGATTGCCCCCTTTTTTTTCGGAATCGCTTTCTTCCAGTTGATCGTGAATATCTTCGACCGTTTCGCCTTCCTGGACTGCCATTTTCAGATCTTCTTCGGAGTGTTTTTCTCCCCGCGTTTGCGGCTTTGCTTCGACTTTGTCCTGTTTTTTGCTCATAATATACCCCAATTATTTACCGAACGAACGCTTCCCGCGCATTTAGAAAACATGGAAGCCGTTTTTCCGCCCAACAGGGGCGATGCGAATCCGCGCAATCCCCCTGACAAAGGTGCCAGTTGTAGTCGTCATCTAATTTTTCGCCAAGTGCCGACTCCACGATTTCAGCGCGTCGCTCCCGGTGAAACGCGGAACAAGGTTTCTTGCAAATCGCCCAATACCATTGCCCTGCCGCTCCGGTTCGAAACCTCGCCCCCCTTCCAGCGCCTCCGCTGTTGAGCCTGGAAAACACCCGTCCAAAAGGACCGCTTGAATCCGCCCTCCCTATTGAGATGGCCACTGGATATCCAGCTTCCTCCGGTTGTTCACGCAATCCTGCAAATACAGGTTGATGAGACTCTGGTAGGGGATTCCCGTTTCCTCCGCCATGTCTTTGAAATATTCGATCACATCCGGACGAATTCTGAGCGTAACCTGCTTTTTCAATTGCTTGGCATACGGATTCCGCCTCGATTTCATTTTTGAAAGATCATATTCGTCCTTCATTTTCAATTCCGGCATCTTTCACCTCCTGTAAAATTTCGCTTCTTTCTGGGTCGCTTTTCGGGCGGAGATAATCCGAATCACCGATTCATTCGTTCTGAAGCAATGGCAGACCATAAGCAGCCGCAGCTTTGCACTGATTCCCAGCAGGAGGAAGCGATCCTCCCATTCCGAGTGATCGTCATCGTAGAACTCAAACGCCCGTTCATCATAAAAGACGGTGGCCGCCTCCTCGAATGAGACGCCATGCTTGTCCCGATTCACTTTGGATTTGAAGGGGTCCCACTCGAAGCGCAGTTCGTTCATAACGACATCGTATTTACACTGTAGGGCGGTGTCAAGATAGCGGCAACTGTGAAACGGAATGGGAAAAAAAGTCCACCATCCCGGCCGGAAAGCCGGGAGCCCGGCGAATGGGCAGGTCTAGTTCCGCGCCATCAAATGGCCCACCGCCTGCTCCAATCCGTCCACGGTGAGTTCGAACATCGGGAAAACGCGGGAGATCATCATAATGGTGCGGGTGTAGGCCCAGGTGGGGCGGGGGGCGGGGTTGAGCCAGACGCAGTGGGGGAAGGTGTCGGCGAGAAACTGGAGTTGCTCGATGCTGGGTCGGCCGCTGCGCTCCTCCACGTGGATGGAGCCGTCGGCGATCATCAGCTCGTAGGGCGCCATGCTGGCGTCGCCCACCATGATCAGCCGGGTTTCCGGATCGAACCGGGCCATGTCCGCCACCTTTTGCGGCTTCCGGCGGCGGGCCGGGTCCTCCCAGAGGATGTCGTAGACGGTGTTGTGGAAAAAGTAGGTCCGGATTTCCTTGAACTGGGACCGGGCGTGGTGAAACAGCGACTGGACCACCGGGATGTACGGGTCCATGGACCAGCCGCCGTTGTCGATGGCCAGCATCGCCTTGAGCCGGTCCTTCAGGCCGCGCCGGAAGACGATCTCGATCTCTCCGGCGTTTTTCATCGTCTGGCGGATGGTTTCGTCCACGTCCACCTGATCCTTGGGGCCGGCCGGAACCAGATGGCGCAGCCGCTTCAGCGCCTCGCCCATGGCGGCGGAGGTCAGCGGGCCGTCCAGGGCGTAATCCCTGTAGCGCCGATCCATGGCCACCTTCACCGCCGACCGGTTCCGGGAAACGCCGCCCACCCGCATTCCGCCGGGATGGTGGCCGGAATGGCCCGTGGGCGAGGTGCCCCGGGTTCCGATCCATTTGTTCCCGCCGTGGTGGGCCTCGGTCTGCTCCGCCAGCCGTTCCTTGAAATATTCCAGCAGCTCGTCCGGCGTCATCTTGGACAGCTCGTCCGCGTCCGCGCCCATGGCCCGGGCGATCTCCTCGGGATTGCTCAGCCATTCCTCCAGCAGGGCGCGGGCCATGGCGTCCACCTCGAAGCCCGCGTCGTCCGGCAGCTCCGCCCCCTCGAAATGGTGGGCGAAGATCCGGTCGAACAGGTCGAAATGGCGCTCGCTTTTGACGAGAATCGCCCGGGAGGCCACGTAAAAATCGTCCAGGGAGGTCACCAGCCCCCGCTTCAGGGCGTCCTGAAGCCGCAAAAAGGCGGTGGGATTCACCGGAATCCCGGCGTTTTTCAGCAGGTAGAAAAAGTCGATGAACATCGGCGGGAATCCGTCAGAACAATCGCCGGCGGCCGCCGGTGGATTCCGCCGCCCGGGCATAGTCGCCGCTTTTCTTGAACAGCACGCCCAGGTAGGGAATCTCGCCTTTCTTCAAGTCCTTGGGCTTGAAATCCGGATCGGCCTGGAGCGCCCGAATCCAGTTGAGCAGCTCCCGGGTGGCCGGCTTTTTCTCCACCCCGTCCACCTGCCGAAGCTGATAGAAGGCGTCCACGGCGCTCTCCAGCAGCGCCTCGTCCACCTCCGGAAAATGGACCTGGACGATCTTCCGCATCATCTTGGGATCGGGAAAGGCGATGTGGTGGAAATTGCACCGGCCCAGGAACGGATCGGACAAATCCTTCTTGGCGTTGGAGGTGATGACGATCACCGGACGGCGAACCGCCCGGACGGTGCGGTCCACCTCGGCGATGTCGAAGGTCATCTGATCGAGAACGTCGAGCATGTCGTCCTGAAAATCGGTGTCGGCCTTGTCGATCTCGTCGATGAGCAGCACCGTCCGTTCCGGCGCCACGAAGGCCTGGCCGATTTTCCCCATGCGGATGTATTCCTCGATATTGCTCACGTCCCGGGCGGAATCGCCGAAGCGGCTGTCGTTGAGCCGGGTCAGGGTGTCGTACTGGTAGAGCGCCTCCACCAGCTTCATGCTCGACTTGACGTTTAGCACGATCAAGGGCATCCCCAGGCTTTCTGCGATGGCGTAGGCAAGCATGGTCTTGCCGGTGCCCGGTTCGCCCTTCAGCAGCAGCGGCATCTCCAGCGCCATGGAAATGTTGACGATTTTCGCCAGATCGTGGTCCAGCACGTACCGGGTCGCCCCGGCGAATTCTCGATGGTCGCTCAAAACGGTCCTCCTCAGCCCTCGGCCCGAACCCGCTCCGAAAGCCCTTTGGTCAGCTCCAACACCCGCATGGCCCGTTGCGGAGAAAGAGAGCCGACGCCGCAGCTCGGCGTGATCAGCGCCTGGGCGCGAATGGTTTCCGGCGGCAACCCCAGTTTGGCCGCCGTATCCCGCTGATCCCGCCACAACTTGTAAAGGGAATCCACGCTGACCCGATCGATGGCCTCGGGATCGCCGGTGGGCGCCAGCCCCCAGGCCAACAGCCCGCCGTCTTCCAGGAATTTCTTCAATGCGTCGCCGTACAACACCAGCTTGTCGAAATAGCCGTAGGCGTCGAAGTTGATCACGTCCACGCCGCTTTCGATGATGAGGTCCCACTCCGTGTTGGCGCAGACGTGGATGGCCGAAAGCCCCCCCGCCTCCTGGATGGCGCCGATGACCTCCCCCAGGCACTCCAATACCTCTTCCCGGGAAATGCTGATGAACTCGGAAGTCCCAAACCCGGCCAGCGCCGGTTCGTCGATAAACACGATGACCGGACATCCGCGCTTGGACAATTCCTGGACCTGCCACTTGGCCTTCAGCGCAAGCAGTTTCACGGCGGCGTCCCGGGCCTGGAGATCGTAGAAGATGGCCCGGTCCTCCATGTCCTTCGTCCCAGTGGCCAGGGTAATCGGACCGGTCACCTGCCCCTTGAGGGCGGCGGGCGGTTCGGAAAGGGCCATCACGCCGTCCCGGAACACGAAAAAGCCGGGAGCGTCGGGCTTCCGCAGCGCGAAGCGGGTGGCGTCCATGTCCGCTCCGGCCTCGGTCACGTTCATGTATTCCTCGTAAAATTCGACCAGCGCCTGGGAAAAATCGTCGCCGGCCACATCCACCCGAATGCGGTTATCGGAAATTTTCAGTCCCGGCATTCCGCGGAGAAACTGCCGGATCATTCCCTCCTCCGGGAAGGCCGGCAATTGCACCCAGGCGGGCACGTCCGGGGCGTTTTCCATCACCAGGCGATGGGCTTCGTCGTGGTCCGTCAAAGGCATGCTGCCAATCAGCGTCGTCCGGCCGTCCGGTCGAAAGATTTCCGTCATAATATCCTCGTGCTTTGGGTTCAAAAAAAACCGCCGGGCGATCCGGGCGAAACGAACGCGAGTCCCAAAGCGGGAAACGGCCGTTTTCAAATGACGGCCGACGGCGCTTCAAGAAAATTCGCGTTCCTCTTTGGCCGAGCCGATTTCCGCAGAAGAATCGGCCCGCGCCGCGCTCGGCGAAAAAACGGGGAACCGCAGTTCTCCGAAGCGGAATTCAGCTTTAAATTGGGAAAAATAACACGAAATCGGAAATCTGGCAACGTACAGAATAAAATTGACACTCTACGGCCCCAATGTTATGATTGCGGTTGCGGTTAGTTTTCATGCCGTTGCGGGGGTTTATGGCCGATATCATTTCGCTGGACGACAAACTGCACGAAGTTCGCGACCGAAAAAAGCTGGAAGACCGGAGGCGCAAACTGGCGACGGTCCGCTCCGTCATGTCGCGGGTGGGCCGGCCCAACCGGTGCGAGAAGTGCCATGAAAAAATCCCGCCGGAAGCCATTTCGGACCGGGACGAAAACACGCGTCTCCGCGTGCCCTACGTCTTCTGCGACCACTGCGCCGAAGAGTACGTGGATTACATCGAATTCCTTCAAGGGCGCGAAAAGCCGGATCGATACTGGCAAAACAACGCCTGGCGCGATCTCTGGAAACAGTGGATCGACTACCAGGGTTCTATGGATCATTATACCAAAACGCCCGAGTTCAAGCAGCTGCTCGCCGAGCTGAAACCGCCGGATTCGGATAATTAGGAGGATTTGTTTATGTTTGGAATCGGTATGCCCGAACTGATCATCATCTTGGTGATCATCCTCATCATTTTCGGGGCCGGAAAGTTGCCGGAAATCGGCGCCGGCATGGGAAAAGCCATCCGGAACTTCAAAACCGCCACTTCCGACGCGGACAAGGAAGAGGAAGACAAAAAAATCGAGGGCAAGGAAAACAGCTAATCCCGCCCGAAGGTCCCCACCATTTTGAAAAACGACCTCGCCTTGAACTTACGGGCGAGGTCGTTTTGCTTTTGGCGCCGCAAAATCAAACGCGCCAACCTTGGTTCCAGTTGCCAACCCGTTCCTCCCGCGATACATTTCAACCATGATCGAAATCCGGCAGACCGAGGCGTATTCCCGATGGTTTCAGAAGTTAAAGGATCGCCAAGCCAAGGCGCGGATTGACATTCGCATTCGGCGACTTTCCTTGGGAAACCCGGGCGATGTAAAATCGGTCGGCCAGGGCATTTCCGAAGTTCGCATTGACTACGGACCCGGCTACCGCGTGTATTTTACCCGGCGGGGTGAAACCGTGGTCATCCTGCTCGCGGGCGGAGACAAGGCAACCCAACGCCGGGATATCCGAAAAGCCTTGGAATTGGCCAAAGACTTGTGAAGGAGAATGACATGGCAACCATCGCCACCCATCCCTGGGACCCGGCGGAACATTTGGAAACGCGAGAAGACGTGGCAGCTTACCTGGAAGCCGCCCTAGAAGACGGCGATCCGGCGGTCATATCCGCGGCATTGGGAGATATCGCCCGTTCCAGAGCCATGGCCCAAATTGCCCGGGATACCGATCTGGAATCCGAAAACCTCCAAAAAGCGCTTCACATCGGGGAAAACTCGGAATTCACAACGGTCTTGAAAGTGTTAAAGGCCATCGGCCTACAACTCCACGCGACCACCTCGGAGACCCAAGTCTGATCGGATAATCCGATAAACGGCCTCATCAAAGAAACATGCCCAACAATGTCCAAAAAGCGAATCACCTACGCCAAGCCCGAGATCGGCAAAGAGGAATTTGTCCGCCACCTGTTCAGCATGTACTCGGGGGAACTCGGATTCGAGATCGTCAACATCCAGAAGGCGTTTCCGGACTGCGTTGCGATCGATTGCCGGCACAACGGTCGGAAAAAGGTAAACTGGGAGTCCCACGGCGGTTCGTTGAACCTCAGCTTCGACGAGCAAAGCCTTGCAAATGAAGCTTGAAGAAGCGCTGGAAGAAGCGGACCGAGAAGAAGGCATCTCGGGAGAAAAAATGCTGGAAAAATTGAAAGCGTTCGATTGATCGGGTCACTGTCCATTCGCGTCAAGCCACGAGCGGAACGGGAAATCCCCCGCCTTCACGCTCGCTCGCGTGAACGCAAACCCCCTTCCCATTCCACCGCCCCGCCCCACAACCGAATCGCCAAAAAAACCAGCGCCCCCGCCCCGCACAGCACCGTCGGCGCCGTCCCCACCGCCGCCACCAGCAACCCCCCCAGCAATGGCCCCATGGCCTTCCCCACATTCCGGCAGGAACCCAGCACACCCAGCGCCGCGCCCCTGTGTCCCTCGGCCGCGCCGTAGGCCACCAGCGCCAACACCCCGGGCATGATCAGCCCGTCTCCGATTCCCGCCAGCAACGCAAAGGCCACCGCGCCCGCCGGGTGGTTCGTCAGAAAAAGGCCGGACATCCCGATCGCCGTCAGCGCCGCGCCCGCCGTCAGCACCGGGACCGGTCCAAAACGGCCGCCCAGCCAGCCAGCCAGGGATTTGCAGGCGATGGACGCGCCGAAGATCAGCGAAATCACCGTGCCGATGAAAACCTCGCCGAAGCGATCGGCCACATGAACCACCCAGAACACCTTGGCCCACCGGGTCAGCAGATTCCCCGTCAACTCCAGCCCGATCACCCGCCGCAACCCCGAATCCCCCGCCACCGCCCCAACAAAATGTTTCACCGCTTTAGAGAGGGTCTCACGTGCCCGTCCGTCTCCGTCCGTGGCGGTCCTTGAGGCAACCCCACCACGCCCCACAAAAAACGCCGGCGCCAACGCCGCCAACCCAAAACCCCCCACCACCAAATAAATCCGCCTCGGATCGGAAAACCAAGACAACGCCAGCCCGCCCAAAAATGGCCCCGTAACGTAACCCACCGAGCGAAACGTGTCGTACAGCCCGTAGCGCCGACACCCCTGCCCCCGATCCCGATACAAATCGGCAATCAGCGCCGCCATCACCGGGCCGTACAGCGCGGTGGACAATCCATGGACCACCCGCAGCCCCACCAACTGCCACACGTTCTGGACGAGGAGATAGGCGACGGGAACGAACGCGAACAGCAGGCTGCCCAAAATCAGCAACGGTCGCCGTCCGTAGCGGTCCGACGCCGCGCCGATCCAGGGTTTGAGAACCATCCCGGTCATCACCGAAGCGGAGGCGGCCAAACCCAACTCGGCCTCCCCGGCCCCCACGGCCACGGCGAACATCGGCAGCACCGGCGACTTGCCCATCTGGTAGCCGGTCCGGGCGAAAAGGTCCATGGCGGCCAGGGCGCGGAAGGTGCGGGCGGGATCTCCGGCGGAGTTCGAGCGGAGCGCGGGGCGGCGAAATCGGATCAGGGCAGGTCCAGCAGAAAGCGGAGCGCGGTGGTCAACTCCCGGTTTTTGGGACGGCGGGGCGGCGTGTTTTCGCCCTGGATGAAGGGGGTGCGCGGGTGGCGTTTCTCTCCTTCGCTGTCCGCGTGGCGGTCCCCGGCGGCGGCGGCCCAGGCCCGGAAGGCCGGAACCCAGCCCATCTCCGTCGCCACGTCGCCGCCGTCGGGCGCCGGCGCGTAGCCGCCCGGGGTGGGTCGGGTCGGGAGATCGTCGGCCGCGCCGCCCCCGGCGAAGAGCGTTTTCCATTCGGAGACCCGACGTTCGTCCAGGTTCCACTGGCGGAAAATCTGGTGGACCTGGCCCAGCTTGGAATCGCCCGCCACGCCGGCCACGTTGATGTCCGCGCCGTTGACGCTGGGCGTCGCGCCCATGCAGAGCATCGCCGCCAGTTCGGCGGCCAAATCCACGCCGGTCCCGTCGAAGGCCCCCGATCCGCTTTCCGGCAGCAGGCGGAACGCCGCGTCGAAGGTCCCGCCGGTTCCCGTTCGCCCCAACGCCGTGGTCAGGACGGAGCGGGGCGTGTGGCGCAGCAGATACGGGCTTTCCGGATCGTCGCTCAGCGCCACGAAATCGTCGGATAATTCATCATGCTCCGCCCAGGTGCCGGCGGCGTCTCCGGGGTCGGAGAGGGTGGACGGCGCGGGGAGATCGTAGACCGGGTCTTCGCCGGAAAATACCTCGGCGTTCACCCCGTCCACCGCCGCCAGGGCCGCGGCGATCTCCTCGGCCGTCAGCGGGCCGTCCAGCAGCACCGGCGTCTCCGTCCCGCCCCGCCGAAACGTCGCGAGGTCCCGGTCATGGCGGATTTCCATGTCGTCGTGATCGGACCAGACCTTGACCAGCGCCCGCCGCCCGGCCGGATACCGGGAATGTTCCGGATCGGCGCCGTCCTCGGTCCAGCCCAGGCCGTCGTCGAAGAGATGCGCACGGGCTTCCGGCAGCCGATACAGCGTCCGGGGATCGACGCCGACCAAATCGGGCCGATCCGGGTCGATCCGGTTGCGGAAGAGATGGAGCAGGCCGCCCTTTCGGGCGATGACGATGGCCGCCGGAATGCCCGCGCCCAGAACCAGGGCGAGCAGATACACCGGCCACAGAATCCAGAACACCCAGTCCTTGGCCCGGTAGGCTTTAAACGTGATGGCCGTGAAGACCAGATTGGCCAGCCCCGTGAACAGCGGAAACGCCTGGAGCAGCCACAGCCGCGCGTCCCCGGGCCGCCCCTGGGCGCCGCCGGCAATCGCCCGGACGATGGCGTACAGGTCCGTGCTCGCCGGGATCGCGAACAGCGCGCCCCAGCGCACCTCCGGCTCCGCGTCGGTGGTCGCCAAGGCGGCGGTCCCGAAGCCGATCCGCGTGAGCCCGAACAGCAGCGACTGGATCGAATAGGCGAGATTTCGGGGCAGAAATCCCCAGAGCACGAAATTGTAGACGAACGGCGTCAGGCTTCCCAGCGCCATCCCGGTGGTCAGCACTTCGTACCAGGAGCGCTCGTCCGGCTCGGATTCCGTCTCTCCCAGTAGATGGCGGGCGTTGGGCATGAAGCGGGCGATCAGCAAGGCCAGCCCCGGCATGATCAACAGCGGGAGCAGCAGCAGGAACCAGATGCCTTCGCCTTGCCCCAAGCTGTTCCGGTAGAGCCGGTATCCGTCGGCGATTTCGTCCCCGGTCGGCGTTTCCAGGGACATGTCGTCGGAACGCCAGTCGGCGAACGTTTTTCCCAGGGCTTCGGCCGGAGAAAAGACCTCGGCGAACGCTTCCGCCAGTCCTTCGAACAGCGCGTCGGGCACCTCGCCGCGCCCCGGCCACCAGTCGTTCCAGGAGGCGGTGGCCGGAATGTCGGCCATCAGCTCCCGGGAAATCCAGAGGCCGACGGCGTAGTCGTAAAGCCCCACCCGGTTGTGGTCCCAGTCGATGGCGTTGCGGGTCGCCTGCATTCCCCGCAGGATGGGATGGCAGGTCAACTGGGTGGCCAGGGCGCTCATCATGCCCATGGCGAACGCCTGGATTTTCGGCTTGTCCGCGTCGGCGGCCCGGGACAGGGCGATTTCGGCGGCGCGGATGGCAAATTGTGCCGATCCCACGACCACTTGGCTGTAATTCGGGTCCGGCGTCCCCCGGCGGAGAAGGTTGCCGATCCAGCCGCTTTCGGGCTCCAGGATGTCGGCCATGTCCAGCAAATCCCAGGCCGCGCAGCCCATCAGAGCGAATTTGGAGAAATCCGCCGCGAGATCGAGGGATTCCGGCGCGGGAACGGCGTCGCCGCCCTGGAACATTTCGATGGCCCGTTCCGCCATGGCCGCCACTCGCCGGTCGGTGTCCCGGATCGTGGCTCCGGCGCCGGCCTCGCTGCGTTTCAGCGCCAGCCGATCATGCAGGCGTCGCAGCCGATCCGCCGCCAGCATGGCCACGGTCAGGGGCAGAAGCACCGGCATGTGGCCCGGCAGCGCCTCCCCACCTCTCGGCAAGCGCCCGGTGTGCCGCCGCACCGTGATGGACCGGTACGCCGCCTGCCGATGGTTGTTGCACAGATCCGGAACGTCCACCTCCGTCCCTCGGAACGGGTCCCATCGCGGCTGGTGGACCAGCACCAAGAGGCCCCGGTTTTCCTCGGCGGGAAGGTCGCCCGCGGCGGGCAAATGATCCGAACTCAGGTCGAAGCGGACCACCCTCGGCAAGCCGGCCCGGATTCCGGAAATCCGTTTTCGTCCGACGAGCTTCCAGTCGTCGGTGTCCAAATTTCCCCCGCTCAGCAGCAGCGGCCGGAAATCGGCCGGGAGGTCGGCGGGATCGTTGGCCGCGGTCCGGGCGCCGATCAGCAGGATGACCTCCGCGTCCTCCGCCGGAACCTCGCCCCGGTTGTGGACCATGACGTACACCCGGTTGACCAGCGGCTGCCGGTGGACCTTTGCGGTGGAGGCCGCGTCCGGGTCCGGCAGATCGTCCATGAACTCCACGAAAGTGGGCGTGTGGAGATCGTCGAAGGCGTATTCACCGTCGTCGTCGGGCGGATTGATTTTGATGTCCGGCGAGGTGCCGAAGGTCGTGGCCGCCGGGTTGGGAGTGGTTGGATCGGTAGGGTCGCGCCAATTGGCGCCGTACTGGGTCGTCACGCCCTCCCGTCCGCCGTCCAGTTGGCTGTTGCGCAGATACAGTTCCACGGCCGGAACGTCGGTCACGGCCCCGCCGGGGTCGGCAACCAGATATTCCCACACGCCGGAGCCGTAGGTGGAGGCCCGAAGCAGGCGGATTCCCAAGCCCGCGTGCCATTCCAGATCGCGGACGGTGGTGTCCGGCAGCCGGTTGGAAAAGGGCCGCCAGGTGGGATTGGCCGCGCCGCCGTTGGTGGCGCGCCAGACGCCGATGTCCGTACCGACGTAAACGTGGGCGTTGTTGGCCGGATCGACGGTGATCGCCGAGGGGATGGCGTTGGGCAGGGCCGTGTCTCCCGCGCCGTCCCGGTTGGACCAGTTGTTGGTTCCGCCGTTGAAATGCCACACCCGGCCGCCGTTCACCCGCCCGCCGATGGTCACGTAGATCGAATTGTTGGTGGCGTCCGCCGGGTCCACGAAAATGGCTAGGATGGGAAAGGTCTGGGAAACGTTGGTGAACGGGTTCCCCATCTGGGGGTGGCCCGGCGGCCCCGCGACGTTGTTGGTGTGCAGGGCGACCGAGCCCCAGCCCGCGCCGGGGTTGGTGTATCGCCAAACCTGGCCGTCCATGGTCCCGACATAGACCATGGTGGTGGAAACCACCCGAACCGCGCGAATTATGGAACCGGCGACGTTGGCCGCCACGAGCGGGGCGATCAGTGGGGTGGAATTCCAGTTCGCGCCGAAATCGGGACTCCACCACATGGCCCGGGAACCGAAGACGATGAACTGGGAATTCCCGGTGGGGGCCACCTCCAGCGGCGCGTAAAACAACTGCATGTCCCCTGGGGATGGGTGGCCCGGCACCACTGAAACGGGATCGGTCCCCGTCTGGAAGACGCCGCCGGTCGCCGAACCCCGCATGACGCGCCGGGCATAGGTAATCCGGTAATTGTGCGGGGTGTTCCAGTCCACCACGGCATAGCCGCCGTCGCCGGGGGTGACGTGCAGCCACGCGGGTTCCCCGGTGTAGCGAATGCCGCCGTTGTCCTGGGTTCCGGCGAAAAGTACCGCCTCGCTCCGGGGATGAACGCCCAAATATTGGGTTTCCAGCGACTGGACGCCGGCGTTGCGATGGACGAAGACGTGATCGCCGTCCGCGAAGGCGTCCGCCGCGTAGAAAATGCCGCCATCGCAGCCGACCCACATTTCCCGCTCGGAACCCGGGCGGAAGCGAATCCGGTGGATGTCGGGATGGATGGAATTCCCGATGTAGGTGGTGTTCGTGACGTTGTTGGAAACCGTTGCGTCGTCGATGTCCAGGCGGAAAATGGCGCCGGACCACACTCGGTCCGGATTCGGATTTGTGGTGGAACTGCCGATGAAGACGACATTGGCGTCCCCGGGCGAGACGGCCAGCGCCATATCGTACCAGAGCTGACCCGTGGGCAGCTCCGGCGTGCCCGCAGGCGCGCCGCCGGCGGGAGGCAATCCAGACAATTGTTGCCAACCGCCCGCCGTCCAGGCGGTCGCGGCGTTGGCCCGGGTGTTCCGCCAGAGGTCTCCGCGTTCGTTATACCCATAAATCACATTGGGATTCCCGGGCTGAAGCGCCAACAATACCCGATCCACACCGGCCACTGTGGGATAGCCGGGAATGGCGGTCCAGGTATCCCCATCCGTGGAATCGAACACCAAACCGCCAAACCGGGCGGCGAAGAAATGGGTCTGGCCTCCGGACCGGACGGCCGCCACGCTGGTAAAGCGGTTTCCGACCCCCAGCCCGGAGGTTTTCCGCACCCAATGATACAGAGACGCGCCCGCCGCGACCGGCTCTCGCCGGTAAAGCCCGTTGGTGGTCGCCGCGACCACCCGCTCGGGATCGCCCGGGTCCACGGCCAAGGCATAAAATCCGTGGCCCATGAGGTTGCCGCCGATCACCGCCTCCTGTCGCCAACTGTTTCCCCCATCGTCGGAGACCAGCGGTCCGACTCCCATGTACCCGTGAAAGGCTTCCCCGGTTCCCACGTAAACTCGATCCGGGTTTCCCTCGTCGATGGCCACGGCGCCCATGGCCAGCGTGTTCACGCCGTCGCTGGCGGCGTGGCCCGGGGCGATTCCGACCGGATTGAGATCAAAGCCCCGCATGAGCGGAACCCAGGATTCCCCCCGGTCGTCGGTTCGCCAGACCCCGGCGTTGGCAGTCGCCAGATAGACCCGTCTTCCGTCGGGCGCGATGGCCACGTCGGGCGCGCGTCCGCTCATGAGCGGCCGGGTATAGGTCTGCCCTTTCCGCATCCCCGCCGGGCCGATGGGTTTCCAGGAATTGGTGCGCACGGGGCCAACGGGCACCGGACCCGCGACCAAAGTGGCGGTGGTGATCCGCTTCCCGGCCGCCTTGGCTTCGTCCAAGGCCAGCGTTTCAGGGTTCCGGTTGGTACCGGTGAAGGGATCGTCGGGATGGTGAACCAGACACAGCAGCCGGAAATTCGCCCCGGCCGCGATGTCTCCCAGGGATTGCAGAAGTCGTGTCGAGAGATCGAACCGGACCACCGCCGGAACGCCCGGCCGGAGGTCGTCCAGCGAGTGGCGACCCACCGTGACCCAGCCGTCGCCTTCCACGACCGCGCCCCGCGCCACTTCGAGCTGAAAATCGTTGGGCAGATCGGGAACCCCGCCGTCGTCACGGGCCGCCAGGAGAGTCACCCGGACGCCGTTGGCCCAAGTCGTTCCCGTGTTCTGCACGCGAATGTAGACCCGGGAGACGATCTCCATGAGATCCGGATCGCCGGGAACGGCCACCGAAGCCGCCTCGTCGCCGATGGTCCCGGCCAGGGCGGCGAAGTCGATGTCCGCATCGTCCGGCAGAAGGTACCGAAGGCTGTTGTCCGGCGCGTCGATCCGGATGTCCGGGCTGGTGTTGGCCGTCACCTGCCGGCGATTCCCCGGGTCGGCGTTGTCGTCGGTGGGATCGTCGGCGGGCAGGGCGTGGTCGTCCCGCAGAACCGTGTCGAGCTGATGGTCCCGGACCAGCAGCCGAACCTCCGGCGTGTCCGCGGCGTCGGGAATCCACTCGAACACGCCGCGTCCTTCGGTGGAGGCCCGTAGCACTCGTTGATCGTGGAAGAGCAGGTGGGAAACCGGGATTTCCGGCAATCCGTCATGGATCGCGTGCCACGTCGCTCCGCCATCGGCCGAATGCCAGACGCCCAAGTCGGTTCCGACATAGACATCGCCGGGGGAATGGGGGTCCGCCGCGACGGTGTTGGCTCGCGTCTGGGGCAGCCGATCCGGCGACGGAGCGGCCGGCCCCATCCGGGAACTCCACGCCGCGCCGTCGTAGTGCCAGACCCGATCAAAGACGCCCGCGCCGCCGAAGGTGACGTAGATTCGATCCGGACTGGCCGGGTCCACGGCGATGTCGGTCACCGGATGGTCGATCCGGTCGCCGCCGGTGGGAAGGCCCGGTTGGGTGTCCAGCCGATCCGCGTTCCAGCCGCCGGGGCCGTCGCCGTACCGGTAAATTTCGCCGCCCACGCAACCCACGAAAATCCGGGCGTGACCGGCGAAGGTGATGCACCGGATGTGGCCGGAAAGCAGCGGCCCGATTTTGTTCCAGCTCCCGGCCGCGCCGAAATTGTCGCTGATCCAGAGCTGGCGACTCCCAAAGGCCACCCGCTCCGCCTCGGCCGCGACGGGCGTCGCCACGGTATTGGCGACCAGCGGGGAATACGGCTGGACCGAATCGCCCGCGTCCAGGGTGAGCACCACTTCCTGATGACCCGGCGGATCGGGAACCGCGCCGCCGTTGGTGGCCGCGAGAATCAGCGCCTTGGCCCGTCCCGGCGGGGCCGTTCCGGTCAGCGTGGAAGAGGAGGGGGCCGCGGCGATCAAAATCCGGTAGGGATCGGCCCAGTTGACGGCGGGGTAACGGGCGTCGCCCAGATGGACCCCGCTGGCGTGGGCGTACTGGTCGTCGGCCTTGTAGGCGGTGGACCAGGCCGGCTGGCCGGCGTAGCGCAGGCAACCGTTCCCGGCCGTGCCGCCCAGCAGCAGGCTTTCCTGGCCGGGGTGCTGGGCCAGCCGGTGGACCACCAACGCGGCCAGTCCGGCGTTCCGGGGTTGGAAAATTTCGGCGTCCGTCGATCCCGGCTTTTCGGAGAAGAACGCCCCGGCGTCGCACCCGACCCAGAGACGGGCGTTGTCCTCCGGCGGAAAGGCCACGGCATTCACGTAGGGCGGAACCGACCGGCCGATGTGGGCCGCGGCCATGGTTGGCGCGCCGCCGGTCACGGTGACGTCCGCCCGATATAGCGATCCGGACCACGCCTGGACCCCGCCCAC
>JBKHDD010000096.1:0-18270 GCA_046541515.1 Desulfococcaceae bacterium | reverse complement strand
AATTCTGTACGCCTGCGAATCCGGAAGCCGGGCCTGGGGATTCCCGTCGGCGGACAGCGATTACGACGTGCGGTTTTTGTATCTCCATCCCCGGGATTGGTATTTGTCCGTCGATTTGGAGCGAAGACGCGACGTGATCGAGCGCCCCATCGTAGACGAAATCGACCTGAACGGATGGGATCTGCGCAAGGCCCTGCTTCTGTTCTGGAAATCGAATCCCCCGTTGCTGGAATGGCTGGATTCGCCCATCGTGTACCGGGAAAACGGCCGGACGGCCGGGCGGATACGCCGATTGGCCAAAACCTATTATTCCCCGAAAGCCTGCATGTATCACTATTTGCATATGGCGAAGGGAAACTACCGGGAATATTTGAAAGGGGAACGGGTATGGGTGAAAAAATATTTCTACGTCCTGCGACCCGTTCTCGCAATTCGATGGTTGGAGAACGACCTGGGCGTGGTCCCGATGAAATTCCAGGAATTGGTTGAAAAAACGGTGGAATCCCCGGAATTGAAACGAGAAATCAACCGCCTGATCGTTGAAAAAGAGCGGGGAGCGGAATTGGACGACGGCCCCCGGAATCCGGTCATCGGCGACTTCCTTGATTCGGAAATGCGCCGATTGACGGCCAAACAGTTCCAATTGCCCACCGGCCACCGCTCCATGGAGGAACTGAACGCCCTGTTCCGGGGAGCTTTGGAAGAAGCCTGGGGCGGGAAATAAATTCCGAAGATTCCGTCACTGAATCCCAAATCCGCCCATTCGCGGGAGACTCCTCATGCCATTTCGATTTCATTCCATCCTCTTTCCATTGGCGTTGGTCGCCGCAGTCTTCGCCGCCACCGCGACGGCGGCCCAGGAAGAAGGCCCCCTCCTCACCCTCAAGGAAGCCATCGCCCGGGGCGTGGCCGAGAACCTGGATTTGCAGGTGGCCGCCCTGGAAATTCCCAAGCGGCGGGAGGACGTGACGGCGGAGCGGGCCGCGTTCGATCCGGCCATCGAGGCGGCGGCCCGGGCCGGGGAGGCCCGGATTCTGACCGGAGCGGTGCTGTACAGCAACGACTACCAGCTGCTGAAGGAAATCAGCACGTCGGCCGGGATTCGGAAGCGGTTCGTCACCGGAATGCAGGGCCGGGTTTCCCTGGAAACCTATCGGCTGGAGAACAATTCCCGGGCCGACGCCTTGGACCCGCAGTACGGAACGGTGCTCCTGCTCAACCTGACCCAGCCGTTGCTCAAGGATTTCGGGACCGAAGTCAACACCACCGGCATTCGGCTCTCGGAAAACGCCGTGCGCCAAGGCGTGTTCGGCTATCTGGACCGGGCCCAACAGCTGGCGACGGAAATCGAGCGGGCCTATTGGTCCCTCGCCCAGGCCCATTTCGTGCTGGGCTACCGGCTCGATTCCCTCCATCTTGCGGAAGAACTGGCCGCCGGCAACCGGGAAAGGCTGAACCAGGGCGTCATCTCCGTGACCCAGGTGGACCAGGCCCGCGCCGCCGTGGCCGACCGGGAAGAGGCGGCGCTCTCCGCTCGTCAACAGGTGGAAACGCTTTCCAACTCGTTGAAGGATTTGCTGGAAATCCGAACCGGCGATCCGCAGGCGGACGGCATTCTCCGAACTACGCATATTCCCAAGGCCAATCCCGACTATCCTTCCGTGGACGACGCCGTGGCCTCGGCGTTGGAACAGCGTCCCGATCTGCGCCAAGCCCGGGTGGCCCTGGCGGCCCAGGACATCCGGCTGGCCTATTTCGAGAACCAAAAGCTACCCCGGCTGGACCTGAATGGAACCTTTGGACTGAACGGGCTGTCCGGGGACGACCGGCCGGTTCGCCTCTTCGGCGGAGAAAATACGACGGGCTTGGACGGAGACTACCTGGACGCCTGGGACCGGATGGCGGCGGCCGACGGCTACCAGTGGGAGGTGGACCTGCGCTTCTCCGTGCCCATCGGCAACCGGGCGGCGGAATCCCGGTACGCAAGGACGCGCATCGGAAAACAACAACTGCTCCTGGGATTGAAACGGCTGGAAGGCGGCATCGAAACCGAAGTGAAAAACGCCCGGGTGACGGTGGGGAGAAGTTTGGAGCGGGTGGCGATGGCCGACCGGTTCGAGCGGCTGGCCGAGGAAACGCTGGACCAGGAGATGGCCCGGCTGCGGGAGGGACTCTCGGACACGTTCCGGATTCTGGACTTGCAGGACGACCTCGTCATGGCCCGCATCCGCAAAGTGGCAGCCGTCGCCGACTTCCACCGCGGCATGGCCGATCTGTACGGCGCCATGGGGACGAACCTGGAGCGATTCGACATCGCGGCGGAGGTGGAGACGGAGGCGTTTCCGGCGTTGGACGGAGTGAATTGACGATAAACTGCTAGGAGCTTACTTTTACAAATGGAGCGATTGCTCGATCCAGAGAGAAGAGAAGATTTCCCGCTCATGGAAATACCTATCGCGGGAATCCGACCAATTTGATCTGATGGGGCGCATGTGGATAGGCTTGCTTCACAGGTTGTTTCGATTCTGATTTTTTGGGGATTTGTTTTGGAAATTCGAGAAATCCTTTCCGAAATCAAAAACATCGAAGTCATCGCAAAAGGTTCATCCGTAAAAATCCGGCGTCGCCTTGAAAAGCGATATGGTCGTGGCAATTGGCGCAAAATGAAGGGGATTGCCCGAGTCCGGCTTTCCGATGGTTCCGTGACACTCGCTGAAATCCATTGGTTCGAAGCCCATGGAATCGGAAGGAAAAATTTCAAGGTAAAATATTACATTGGAGATTCATGATGATCAACCAACTGGAGGGGAAAAACCTCGTCATTTGCATTAACAACGAGGGCAACGAAGTCTCGCTGGACCAGTGGAAAATCTATCAAAGCATTCCGGACCCGGAAGCGGAGCGGCACGAGGAAATCCGGGTCATCGACGAGGAAGGCGAAGATTACCTGTATCCGGCGGCCTGCTTTTCAACCGTCTATCTGACGCCTGAAATTGCCAAGCAATTTATCGCCCAAAAACGGGAATCCGAACCCGCTTCATAGGGTTTGCCACTGAAAACCGTAAAGGCATTGGCTGGACAAATTGCAACCGGAGGCGGAAAAACCGAAACATGAAAACCGGCAGAAGCCATGGTGAATGATGATCTCCGTGAAGAATACACCTTGGAGGACTTCCCGAACGGTCTGGAACGCGGCCGTTACGCGGCTCGCATAAAGGATGGCTCGGATATCGTCCGTCTGGACCCGGACGTCGCCGAAGCATTTCCGGACAGCCAATCGGTCAACGACGCGCTCCGTTCTCTGTCAAGCATCGCCGCCCGCGTCAAATCCACACCGGCATCCCGAAAAACCCTTTCTTAGAATCCCCACAACGCATCCCGCAGCCCCGACGCCCGGCGGATGGGGCGCTTGACGGCGTCGCGGAAAATTCCCGGCGCGGCCCAAACATCGGCCCGGCGGATGGCGCGGGTGAGGCCGGTGTAGACCAGCTCCCGGGTGAGCACGGGAACGTCGGCGTCCGGCAGCAGCAGGAGCACCCGGTCGAACTCCGACCCTTGGCTTTTGTGGACGGTCATGGCGAAAACCGTTTCGTGCTCCGGCAAACGGAGCGGGGCCACGCGCCGGATTCCGCCGCCCTCCTCCGGAAAAAAGACCGCCGTGCCGCCCTTCCCGTCCGGCAGCGTCAGGCCCACGTCCCCGTTGAACAGCCGCAGAGAATAATCGTTCCGAGTCACCATCACCGGCCGGCCCGGATACCACTCGCTCCCGCCTTGGATCATCCCTGATCGGCGCAGTATCCGCTCCGCCAGCTTGTTGACGTTTTCCACGCCGAAGGGGCCGGACCGCACCGCGCAGAGAAGCCGGAAGCGGTTGAAGGCGGAAAAGGCCGCTTGGGGATCGCCCAATTTCTTCAGATAGGCCCCGAACGCCTCCTTGACCGGTTTCGTCAGGACGTGTTCCAACTCCGCCCGGGCCGGAAGCGCTTGCCAGCCGATGTCGTCGAATTCCCCGGAACGGGCCAGCCGAAGAGCCTCGTCGCCGTCTCCGACGTTCACGGCCCGGCTCGCCGCCCGAATTCCGCTGGACTCGCCAAACCGGTAGCTCCGCCGCAATTCCACGATGCCGTCGGCCAGACCGGAGGCTTCCGCCGACGCGATCTCGCAGGGGGGCGGCGCGCCGGTCAAATCGGCCAGCTCCTCGCAAAATTTCTCGGAAAACCGGTGGACCGTGCCGGTATCGCAGATGTCGCCCAGGACCGCGCCCGCCTCCACCGAGGCGAGCTGATCCCGGTCCCCCAGCAGAATCAGCCGGGCGTCGGGCCGGAGGGCGGAGGCCAGCCGGGACATCATGGCCAAATCCACCATGGAGGCCTCGTCCACCACCACGGCGTCGGCGGGGATGGGGTTTTCCGGCCCCCGTCGAAAGCGGCCCGGCCCCGGCAGCCAGCCCAGCAGCCGGTGCAAGGTGATCGCCCCGGAGGGAACGGCGTCCCCCACCGATTCGGGCAGGCTCTCCCGTTGCCGGCGGATCGCCTCGGATAGCCGGGCCGCCGCCTTGCCGGTGGGCGCGGCCAGGGCCGCTCGGAAGTTCGTCCCGTGTTGTTCCGCCAGCAGGGCCAGAATACGGGCGACGGTGGTGGTCTTGCCGGTGCCCGGGCCGCCGGAGATGACGCAAAAACGGCGGCTGACCGCGGCGGCGGCGGCCACCTGCTGCCAGTTGGTTTCGGTCTCGGCAATGGTTTCTTCTGCGGGAAACAGCCCTTCCAGTCCCTCCGCAAGAACCTTTCGGTCCACCGTCGGAAGGTTGCCGACCCGGCGACGAATCTCTTCGGCCAGGGTTTGCTCGTATTCGTGGTAGCGGTGGAGGTAGAGCCGGTGTTGGTCGTCCAGGATCAGAGGACGGAATTCGCCCGGGCGGCCGACCACGGCGGTGGCGAGGAGGGCGTCGCGCCAGGGTTGGAGATCGGGGGCGGTTTGGGGAGTGTCGGCGGGACGGTCGCCGACCGGCACGGATCGGGGAGCCGCCCACGGACTTTGTTCGCCGCCGGAATTTTCCGGGGCGATGGGGCGGCCGGCCACGTCGGCCAGGTCGAGGCAGATGTGGCCGGCGCGACTGTCGCGGCTGACCAGGAGCGCCGCCAGCCGGAGGGGCGGCGACGGCGCTCCGTTAAGCCGGACCAGGAAGTCTGCGAAATGGACGTCCAGCGGGTCGAAGACGCCGGCGACGGCGCCGTCCACCGCCGGCGCGACCGCCAAGGCCACCGAGGGCATGGCCGGTTCCGCCGCAACGCTCATTCCAGTTCCAGCTCCCGCCGCAGCACCTTCATGAACCGGTCTTCGGATTCTTCCACCACCTCGTCGGCGCGAACGATCTTGTCGGCGAGATCGACCGCTTTTTCGCGGTCGGCCTTTTTGGGCAAAAGACGCGGCAGCGCTTCGATGGCCTGCACCGGGACGGCCTGGAGGATCCGGGCCTGGACCTTGGCCATCCGCTTCAACTGATCTCGGGAGCGAGCGGCCACGTCCGGATCGGCCATGAGGGTTTCCACGATCACCCGGAACTCCCGCTCGTCGTAGGCCCGGTCCGCGCCGGCGGCGGCCACCGCCACGCGCAGCAACCCTTCCAGTACGCCGCCCTCCTCCACCATGGACAGCCAGCGGAAAATGTCCTTTCGAATCTCCCGCTCCCGGCTTTCCATTTCTTCGTGGGTCAGGTCCCGTTCCGTATCTTCGTCGCAAAGGGCGCGGATGATCTTGTTCCCGTAGATCGACTTGAACAGAAATTCCTGGGTGGTGTCGCGCATGTCCCGGTATCCGTCCAGCATGGCGATGATGGATTTGGAGACCGCTTCCTGGGCCTGGACGAAAGGATTGTCCGGGTTGGCGGGCTTCCGGTGGTTCCGGACCGTTTCCGCCATGTGTTTCATCGGCCACATCCAGGGATTCAGGTCGGCGAAGGCGTAGCGGGAGAGGCGCATGGGGTGGGCCCACTTCATGGCCTCGGCGGAGGCGGAGGTGGTCGTCAGCCGCACGGCGGGGGCCAGCCAGTTCCGATAAAGCTTGTCGTTGAACTCGGACACCACCGCCACCGGTTTGAACTCCCGCTCGTTTTCGAAGCCGTCGTCCAGAGACAGGATGTCGGTCATCTCCCGTTCCACGAACCTGACGTTGAAATCGGGCAAAACCACGCCGTCCTCCAGGGTCCGCTCCGTCTCTTCGATGACCATTTCGTAGAGACCGGGCGGCAGGTTGTCGATCCGCTCGATGTTCTCGATGATCTCCTTGTGCTCCTTCTTGGCCACGCTTCCGGAGACGAAAATGCCCAGGTGGCCCACCTTTTCGTGGACCCGATAGACGATCACCTGGCCGCACCGTCGGATTTCGCCCACCGATCCGTAGACCTTGGCGATCCAGTTGAGCGCCTGCTGGGGCGGGGTGATGTTGTCGCCGGTGCTGGCGAAGACCACCAGCGGGTCTTCCATGTTTTTCAGATTGATTTTATGGCCCTCGTCCAGCTCGATCTCGCCGCGCTCCAGCCGGTTGCCCACGAAGAGGTTGCGGACGATGAAGTGAATTTCCTCGGCGGTCATGGTGAAATAGGCGTTCCACCAGCGCTCGAAGTTGAGGTACCGCTCCGCCTCTTTGTCCACGTTGGCCCAGACGTTGTATTGTTTGGTCCAGTAGGTGTTGGCCGGGTTCAGGTCCTCGAAGTTCATCACCAGATTGGCGCCGTCGAATTTGCCGTTGCCCAGATCGCTCAGCAGCGAGGTCAGCCAGATGCCGCCGACCAGCCCGCCCCGATAGCGCATGGGGGTTTTGCCGTCCATGCCGGCCCAGTAGGAAAGCGGCGATCCGTTCATGACCACGGGCCCGGTGATGTCCGGCCGGTCGGCGGACAGCAGCGCCATGGCCCAGCCGCCCTGGCAGTTGCCGATGACCAGCGGTTCCGGCGCGTTGGGATGGCGCTCCCGCACCGCCTCCACGAAACGGGTCTGGGCCGCCTTCACGTCGGCGTAGGTCTGGCCCGCCTCCGGATCGGGGTAAAAGAGGATGATGTAGACGGCGTGGCCGTTGCGAAGCGCCATGCCGATGGCGGAATCCGGTTTGGAACCGCCGATCCCCGGCCCGTGACCCGCCCGGGGATCGGCCACCACCACCGGCCGCTTTTCGTTTTGAATGGCGATTCCGCTTTTGGGAACGATCCGGGCCAGGTCGTGGTTGACCGGCCGTTCCAGGGAGCGGCCGTCCATCAGGATTTCGTAGTCAAAGGTGAGGACCGGCCGCTGTCCTTTTTGAACGCCTTCCAGAAAAATATTGCCGCGCTCCCGCAGCACGTCGGCGAAAAGGATTGACCGCTGAACCGCGTCGGTCCAGTAGGCCATGGCGTCGCCGAAGAGGCCGAGGCCGAAAGTTTTGGATGGGGTCGTCATGAAACTGTCTCCTTTGGGTGGAAGCATAATCCGGAAAACGGAATGACGAAGTGAGAGTTCCCGGTGTTGGAGGGAGAGGACCAACGATTTCGGCTTGGAAAAAGCCCTCAACATTTCCCCGGCACGAGAGTTGTCTGCCGGAAACCCGCTAAAGACAATGCCGTTCGCTTTGGGATTTCCAATGGACCATCCGTGCCAGATTGCCAAAGGGCGAATGTCATTCGCCCCTACAAATCCTCGCCAACGTAAACGGTATTGCCGCTAAAGACGGAAAGGTAATCGTTCCCGCGGAGATCGGCAAACGGAAAATCCCTCCGCCGGAATTCAGCGGCGCCCGGCGGCACTTCGTCCCGCGATCCGGCCGAAGACGATGCATTCCGGCAACGCCACGCTCCCCAGCCGGCTGGCCCCGTGAATCCCGCCGCAGACTTCCCCGGCGGCAAAGAGGCCGGGAATGGGGCGACGGTCCAGATCAAGCACCCGGGCGGTTTCGTCGATGGCGATCCCGCCGGGGGTGTAGTGGACTTTGGGCCAGAGCCGGATGGCGGAAAAGGGTGGGCGGTCCAGCGGTTTCGCGCCCCGGTGCAGCGGCTTGCCGAATGCGTCCGGCGTTCCCGATTCCGCATTGCGGTTGTACTCGGCGACCGTCGCTTCCAATTGATCCGGCGGCATTTGATAAGCATTGGCGAGGTCGGTCAGCTGGTCGAAGACGCGGATTTTCCCCTGGGAGACGGCCTGCCGGAAGGCGTCCGCCTCGGCCTCGGCGGCACGGGCGTCCGCAATGCCCACGCAGGGATGGCCGGTTTGAAAGATGGCGTCGGACCGCGCGCGCCGGTCGGCCCATTCGTCCACAATTCGCCGCCCGGTGGACGGGTCAACCAGGATTCCGGCCATAAAAACGCCGTAGGAGGCAAAACGGGCCCCGACGCCGTAGCCGGGCTCGTCGGCGCAACTCCACGGGCCGGTCTGAATCCAGGAAAGGTGAACCGGCGCGGCGTGAAGTTTGAGCGCCGCGATCATCGCCTCGGCGGTGGCGCCGGGATGATTCGTAGTGCCGACGGATTCGTCCAGTTGTGGATTCTGGAGACTTCGAAACGCCACGTCGTTGCCGAAGCCGCCGGTGGCCAGAACGACGCCCCGCCGGACGCGGATGGATCGGCGCTCGCCCGGTTCGCCGGTTCGGGGATTGCCGCCGGTCCGGTGATCGATGCCGATGACCGCGCCTTCGGAATCGGTGTGGAAACCGACCAGGGCGCGGCGAGTCCGGATGTCCGCGCCGGCGGACGCGGCCCCGGCAACGAGGGCCTTGACCAAATCCCGCCCGGAGAAATTCCGGATGGTGACGCAACGGGCCGCGGAATGGCCGCCGAACCGGTCCAGCCGATCCAGATATTCCACGCCCAGCCGGGCGCGGGTCCAGTCGATGGCCTCGGCCGCCTGTTCCGCCAGGGTCCAGGCCAACCGTGGATGGTTCAGCCCCAGCCCGGCCTTGCGCATGTCCGCGAAAAATTGCTCCGGAGAATCCTCGACGCCGCGTTCTTTCTGAAGAAAATTCCCCGCCCCGGAGAGCCCGCCGTCCGACAGCCGGGTGTTCCCGCCGGTCACCGGACGTTTTTCGAACACGATCACGGAGGCGCCCGCCTCCCTCGCCTCGATGGCTGCGGACAACCCCGCCGCGCCGCTCCCGATGACGGCGATGTCGGTTTCTTCGTGAAAGTGGGGCATGGGACTCCTTTAACTTGGTGGCGGGAATTTCGCTAAAAGTCTGGTATTTCGAATTTTTTCCGGAGGCTGATGAAGTAATCGTACGAACGGCGATCCGCAGATCGCCTAAATTTCAATATGAAAATAAGGACCCCGCTTATTTTTGGAAAAGCGGGTTTTTGAAAACAAGGCGGGCGGATCGGCGGCGTTTGGGCCACCCACTGTCAACCGCTCTCCATTCCCAAACCATCTGGACCGGTTTCGCACACCACCCTCTCCGCCGCCCCCGAATCCTCCCCCAGCGCCTCCCGAACCGCCCCTGCGAGCTGTTCCAGGGTGTAGGGTTTACGGAGAAAGCCCCGGGCGCCGGAGCGGAGGGCTTGGCAGACGCGGTCGGTTTCCGCGTATCCGCTGGCGATGAGGGCGCGTTGGTCCGGGCGGACATCCCGGACCCGCAAAAAGGTTTCCAGCCCGTCGATGCCGGGGTCCATGATCATGTCCAGCATCAACAGATCGAAGGATTCCGCCGCAATCCGTTCCAGCGCGGCCTCTCCGCCGGGCGCGGTTTCGACCCGATATCCCAGCCGCTCCAGCATGGCCTGGGCGATTTCCCGCTGTTCGGGCACATCGTCCACCACCAGCACCCGTTCGCCGTCTCCCTGGGGAAGCGCGGCCGGGATTCCGGCATTCGGGGACGGCGCGGGCTTGCCGGCGGCCGGAAAATAGAGTTCGAACCGGGTCCCCTCCCCTTCCCGACTCTCCACGTTGATGAAACCGCCGTGGTCCTTCACCGTGCCCCAGACCACCGCCATCCCCAGCCCGGTGCCGCTTCGCCCCATCATCTTTTTGGTGTAAAACGGCTCGAAAATCCGGGGCAAATCGTCCGTCGAAATGCCCCCGCCGTCGTCGGCCACCCGCAACACCGCGAAATCCCCCTCCCGATGGGCGTCGTAGGCGGGAACCGGTCCGTCCACCCGACGAAACCCGGTTTCCACCCGAACATGGCGCGCCTGGGCCTCCGCCGCGTTGGAGAGCAGATTCATCACCGTCTTTTTCAGGTGGACCGGCGAGCCCAGCACCGATGGCAGGTCGCCCGTTAGATGGGTTTCCACTTCCAGTTGGGGATGATGTTCCAGGAGTTTGCGATATTCCGGCGAGGCCAGATGTTCCCGGACGATGGCGTTGAGGTCCGCCGGATCGCGCCGGGTCACGCCGCGCCGGGCCAGGGTGAGCAGGTCCTCCACGATGGCCGTCGCCTTTTTTCCGGAACGCAAAACCTCCTCCAGCGGCGGCCGAAACGCGCTGTCCGGCGGCAGGTCCGCAAGCAACAGATCGGGATAGCCCACAATGCCCGACAGCACGTTGTTCAAATCATGGGCCACGCCGCCGGCTAGAAGGCCCAGCGCCTCCATTTTGCGGGAACGGGCCAGCTTCTCCTCCAGCCTCCGTTGTTCCCGAGCATCCTCCCGCAGCTTCCGGTTGGCCTCCCGAAGTTCCCGCGTACCTTCCGCCACGCGGCGCTCCAGTTGATTGGTCAGCGCCCGAAGGGCCCCTTCGGCCCGACGCCGTTCCCGCACCTCGTGGATGAGCTGGGCGTTGACCCGCTCGATTTCCCGGCTCTGGGCGCAGGCGGTGCAGGAACGGGCCAATTTCAGATTCAACGGCTTGAGAGACTGGAGAATCGACTCGTCCAGCGGACGACGATGTTTGACGAGTAGCAACAGCCCGAAATCCGGAAGAGGAAACAGGTGAAAAAAGTGCTTGGATCCAGCGGCGCCGGAGAGGGGGAGTTCATCCAGAAAGGCGGGCAGATCGGAAGCCGGCATCGGATCGGGGATTCGCCGGAGCGCAGCCGTCCAGCCCGGATTCCTTTCCAGTTTTCGGGGGATGCAAAACAGCGGCGCGAAGGTCGGCCCGTCCGGCGCGGCCCGGGTCTGAAAAATGCCCCCGGCGCAGCAGGTCAGCTTGCGGAGATAGGCCGAAAGGCTCTCCCGCAGCATCCGCCGCTCGTCCAGGTGGTTGCCAATGGCGGTGGCGATTTCGAACAATACCTGAATTTGGAGGAGCTGCTCTCTCATGGCGCGTCCAACGCGGCCACCACGGCAGTTTTGTTGAAAAACTCCAGAAAATCCACGCCGCTGTTGGCGATTTCGCCGATGGTGCAGGCGCCGATCAACGGACGCCCTGGTTCCCGAACGGCGGCCAGCTCTTCGGAAAAGCGGTCGCCCAGAAACAGGACCCGGGAAATGCAGTCCATAAATAGGTCCATGGACCCGATCTCGGTCCCGGGAAACGCGGCCCGCGCCGCGTTCCGGGCACGGGACGCGGCCTCGATCAGGGACGCCGCGTCGCCCCGCAACACGTCCACGAAGACCCCCTCGGGCACCTCGCCAACGCAGCGCAATCCGCCCTGTTCGGTCGGCCGAAGGATGTCCCGGACGATCCGCTCGTTCTCCATCCGGGCAATGCCAAGAGGATGGCCGCCGGCCGTCTCGAAAAAGCGATCCTCGGAGATGGGTTCGCCCCGGTGGGCCTCCACCACGCGACGGTAGAGGGCCAGAGCCGGCTGTCCCTCCAGGGCGTGGATCACGTTGCCTTCCGACGCGGTGACTCGGAACGGACCTTCCAGCGAGGTCCAGCCGTGGCTGACGCCGATGCCGCTGGGGGCGTCCAAAAGCCCGATCACCGCGCCATCTCCCACCAAGCCGTCGGGGGTGATGAGGCAGGGCTCCCTCCGAAGCGAAAGCGAACCGGCGCCGCCCCCGATAAAGTTGGATTCCAGACCGAAAATGGTAAACAGGCTTTCGATGAAGGCGCCAATGCGACGGGCGAAGCCGTCCACAAACACCAGCAGGGTGGGCCTTGCCGGCGCGTCCTCCGGTATTCGGGCGTCGATGAGGGACTCGAAATCGGCCTTGTGGTTGGAAAGGTCGGGGACATGGACAACCTCGAAAGGCCGGGCGAGGCCCAGAACCAGGGAGCCGGTTTTCGCCAGCTTCCCATCATGGATCAGGGCGGGAAACACCCCGCCCGCCACGGGCAGGGAACAAGCGCGAAGCACCGGATCCAGCTGTTCGGGCTGAAAGCCGTTTTCGTCACAACAAAGAACCAGAAGCCCTTGGACATCGGGGCCGTCGGCCGCCGCCATGGCCGATTCCAGCCCCTCCAGCGTTCCCGCGGCGTCAAACTGCATGCCCATCCCCCCCTCCCCTCTCGTTGAAAACCGTCCCCCCGGACGGCGAATGGCGGGCCGCAACGCAAACCCATGGAATTTTTATTACCAAACCCCCGTCATTCTTTCAAATAGATTTCATAAACGGGGTGGGGCCGCATAGGATTGAGGGGGAATTATTCGGCGGGCAATGGAAGAAGCGGGTTGGGAAGATGGGAAAAAAGGCGCTTCGGCAAGGCAACTTCAATACGCCGCAGATTCCAACATGATTTCTTTCCCGCTGGATAGGAGCTTGGCCGGCATGTCCGGGGAGACGAGGCCGGACAGGATGACCATGGATGTCGGCATGTCCGTTTTATCTAACGGCTTCCTTTTCTAACAAACATTCTCGTTAGCCGTTCCATTTACCAATGGAGGAGACCACATTTCTCAAAACATGGAAGTTTGGAAAAAAGGTTCACTTTTCCATTTTGCGCCTCAATTCACGAACCTCCTCAACCGTCAACTCCACAGCCTGAGCGATTTGCTCGTCCGTAAGAATTCCTAGTTCAATTAGGTTCTTTGCCGTCTTTTTGGCCCCCTCCGCAACCCCTTCTCGCTTGATAATGTCATACGCCGCAGATTCCACCATGATGTCTTTCCTCCTGGATACGAGCTTGGCCGGCATGTCCGGAGAGACGAGGCCGGACAGGATGGCCATGGATGTCGGCATGTCTCCCTTTTCCGGCCGGCTTCTTTCGCTGTCGTAAATGAGCGCTTCGGCCTCGTCCAGGGCCGCTTCGCCGCCGCGCATCAGCGGCACAAAGGGCAACATGCAAAGCGGCCCTTCCGCGACCACCTGCGCCGCGTCCATCTCGTAAATTTTGATCAACCGGTATTGAAACCGGATTTCCCGGTCTTCATACAAATCCGTCGCGGCGGCGGAGGGGCGGAACAGAATCACGCAACTGATCGCTTGGACTTTGTGCTGGAGCATGTACCGCGCCCGATAATCCATCAAATGAAGCGGGATGGTCCATTTCCAATCCGTGTAGACCTCCAGCACCACCAATTCCCGGCCTCCCGACTCGTCGGTCATCATCACCGGAAAATCGCCGCGCTTCACGCTGACGGTTTCCTGGGGAAGCGGGTCCAGGATACGGCTTTCCCGCACCGGGATACCCAGCAAATACCGGATAATGTCGTCCCGGCAGGTATCCAGCAGCACCTTGGTCGCAATGTCGTATCCGTCCATGTCTCGTCGGCGTTTTCCTTTCGATATTCCGAAAATAAAATAACACTCCGTGAAGAAGAAAACAATCGATCGGGAACGCGGATCGTTCCGGCCGGGGGAAAGGGTTTTGGCCGGGGACGAATGGATGAAGTCGGGGCGGCAGATGGGAGGGAAAAACCGGCGCTTAGATGGACGAAAGAAAAAGCGCATGAAACGGGTAGATAACGGCGGGAGCAAAGACCGAATTGGGCCTCCGCTCCCGTCGTCTTGGAAAATTGGCCAGAAAGTCCGTGCCAGTTACACCTGGGAGCGACGAGTTGCACTCGTCGATTCTGGGCCAGCGCCGCGCGACGAGTACAACTCGTCGCTCCCGGAACCGGTACGAATATCTCCGCAATTTGCCTAGTGCTTAAAACTCCGCTGGCCCGTGAAGACCATGGTGACGCCGGCGTCGTTGCAGGCCTGGATGCTTTGGTAGTCGTTGGCGGAGCCGCCGGGCTGGATGACGGCGGAAACGCCTTCGCGAATCCCCACGTCCACGCCGTCCCGGAACGGGAAAAATGCGTCGCTGACCATGGACGCGCCGATCAGGCCGCCTTTTTCCTTGCGAACCCGCTCGTCGATTTCGGCCTTGCGCTCCGCGTCGGTCAGGTCGGTGTAGGCGGCGCCGTGGGCCTCGAAGCAGTAGCGGTCGGCCAGCTTGCGGTACGCCTTGTCCCGGGCGATTTCCGCCACGCCGACCCGGTCCTGCTCGCCGGTGCCGATGCCCACCGTGGCCAGGTCCTTCACGTAAAGGACCGAATTGGAGGTCACGCCCGCCTCCACCATCCAGCCGAACAGAAGATCGGCGTATTCCGCCTTGGTGGGCTCCCGCCGAACGCGGTAGGTTTCCCCCTGATATTCGCATTCGGCCAGCGCCAAGTCCGCCTTGGTCCGGGTTTCGGGCACGAAGGACCACTGGACGATCTGCCCGCCGTCGATCAGGCTCTTGAAATCCACCACCCGCTGCCCCGCGAAGGTCTCCAGCCGGTGAATGTTGTCGATGCGAATCACGCGCAGATTCTTCCGCCGGGCCAGGATGGAAAGCACGCCTTCTTCGAACTCCGGAGCCACCACCACTTCGGCGTATTGGGCGGAGATCGCCTCGGCGGTCACCCGGTCCACGGCGCGATTTAGGGCGATGCAGCCGCCGAAGGCCGCCACCCGGTCGGCCATGTAGGCTCGATGATAGGCGTCGGAAAGGGAATCGGCCTGGGCCACGCCGCAAGGATTGTTATGCTTCACGATGACCGCCGTGGGCTTCTCGGTCAGGTAACGCAGAATGTTCAGGGCGTTGTCGGCGTCGGTCAGATTGGTCTTGCCGGGGTGCTTCCCGGACTGCAGCAGTTCCACGTCGCTGGCCAGATAACGACCCGGCTCGATGGTCCGGGTGTCGCCCAGCGTCAGGTTGCCGTTGATCAGCCGATACAGGGCCGCCTCCTGCCCCGGGTTTTCCCCGTAGCGAAGCCCCTTTTCCTTGCCGTCGATTTCCCAGGAAACCCGCTCGTAAAACAAGGTCTGCCGGTCCTTGCCGTCCACGAAACTGATCTCCATCGCCGGCGGAAAATGGTCCTCCACGATGGTCTTGTACATCTGTTTCAAATCCTTGGCCATGGCTCTTCTCCTTCAAAAAGTGTCCGCTGCCGCCCACTTAGGCAATTTGCAAATTAGCCGATACCAGAAGCTTTGGTTCCGGGAGCGACGAGTTGTACTCGTCGCCCGAATTTGGTGCCCGCTTTGAAGCGACGAGTACAACTCGTCGCTCCCAGGGCTGGTATGAACATTTTCGCAAATAGCCTTAGGGACTCGGCAGCAGCTGAAATACCATTTGGATTTTCCATCGCTCAATTGTGCCAGATTGCGAAAGGGCGAATGCAATTCGCCCCTACCCCCTTCCGCCAAAATGGAAGGCATTGGGATAAAAACGGTATATTGTCAAATTCCGAGTCCCTTACCGATAGTTCCCCGAAACCTCGGAAAAGCTCCGTTCCGCCAGGTACCCGGCGATGGCGCCGTCGTAGGCCGCCGTGTGGGCGAAGGCCTTTTGGGCCAGCCGGAATCGAAGCGCCAGGGAGGTCTTCCCGCCGGTTTCCCGGAGCGCGCCCAGCAACTCGCCGTAGTCGGCGGGGTCCACCACCGGGGCCACCCGGATGAAGTTCTTGGCCGCCGCGCGGATCATGCAGGGGCCGCCGATGTCGATATTGCCCCGGGCGCCCTCCACGCTCACGTCCGGCTGGGCCACGGTTTGCTGAAACGGATACAGGTTCACAATCACCAGATCGATGGGCACGGCTCCGGTCCGTTTCAGGTCTTCCTGATGGGAATCGTTGTAGGTTTCGGTGAGAAGGCCCAGATAAATCTTGAAATCCAGGGTCTTCACCAGCCCGCCCTGGGTTTCGGGCTGGCCGGTGTAGTCGGAAACCGGGGTCAACCGATCGGCCTGCCCCGGCCCCAGAATGTCCTTCAGCCGCTGAAAGGTGCCCCCGGTGGAAAAAAACCGGATTTCCGGGCAAGTTTCCACCAGCCCCGGAATCAGCGTTTCCAGTTCCGCCTTGTCGGATACGCTCACCAGCGCGTGCCGAACCGGCACCGCGTCGTCAATTCGTTCCACAATGTTGATGCTCATGGTCGTCTCCCGGCCGTCGAAGGGCCGCCCTCCACAATTTAAAGGTTTATTTCGGTGAACCGAATTAGTACAAGGACGGGGCGGCGTCAAGGCGGCGGCTTTCGCGACGTCGATTTCCCGCCGGGCCGCGCCGCCCGCCCGAATCAGGACCAGAACCAGGAGGCATCCATGGAGGAGTCGAGCGGCTTCATCCCGGTGCGTCGGTCCCAACTCCCGTTTTATCGAGACACGCCCCTTTTCCGCCGGACGCGGGACGGCGACTTCGTGCTGTACAAGGCGGCAGGGATCCCCCTTGACCTCCCGCGGTTGCGGGAAGACTATTTTCCCGCGCTGTTTCTGCGCTCCGCCGATCGTCTCGACGCCATCCGGGAACTTCAGATTGGCTTCACCCTGGAGCTGGAGAAACACATCCGATCCCGGGACCCGACGGCCATCAAAAACACCCTTTGCGAACTGGTGGCGGAGACGTTGACCGAACCCCGGGCCGGCGCCCTATACCTGTTGCCCAACACGGTGGACCTGCTCATCCAGGAATTCGCCGAACAGCCCGCCATTCTTCGTTCCCTGACCGACATCTCTTTCAAGGACTACACCACCGCCATCCATTCGGTAAACGTCATGGCCCTGACGTTGGGGTTCTGTTTTTACCGGCGATATCCCGTGGAAAAAACCCGGATCTACGGTCTGGCGGCCCTGCTTCACGATATCGGGAAGACCCGCGTCCCCACGGAACTATTGACCGCGCCCCGCAAGCTCACCGACGCCGAATTCGCGCTGATCAAGGCCCATCCTCGCCTGGGGCGCGACCTGCTGGAGCGGGAAAGCGGACTCCAGGATCCGCTGATTCTGGCCGCCGCCGACGAACACCACGAGCGGCTGGACGGAACCGGATACCCCGACCGACGCCGGGACATCACTCCCATCGGCCGGCTGCTCAGCATCATCGACGCATACGAGGCCCTCACCAACGAGGACCGCCCGTACCGCCGGGCCGCCCGACCCATCGACGCCCTCACCCTGCTGAAGGTGGAGGCGGACATGGGAAAGTTCGACTCCAAAAAGCTCCACCGCTTCAGCTATAGCCTTCTCTGAAACGCCGGAGTTCCGACGCGCCGACATTCCCCCCGGCCCGGTCACGATTCCTCTTTGGGGTCATCCGCGTTGTCTTGGGATTTCGCCTCCGACGACATCCGGCTCCAAAGCCGCAGGACCATCAACCCAATGAGCCCCACGCCGGCGACCAGCACGGTCCACAGCAGCACCCGACGGTAGTCCTGCGGGGGTTCCAATGCTTCCGGGCCGCGCAGGGTGACCGCCTCGCCGATTTCCGCCTCCATGGCCGTCGTGGCGCCGCCGCCGGTTTGTTCCAACGTCCGAACCAGTTCGTCCACCGCCTGTTCGGCGGGAGGAACTTCGGCAGCCCCGAAGGCCAGCAGAAAGGGCCCCTCGCCCCGAGCCAGGAACAGAAGCTCATGGGGCACGAATCCCAGAACCAGCGCGGGGGCGACATCCGTACCGCCGGCCTCCGCCGGTTCAAATCGCCAGTACCGGTCGGCCACGGTCCGGTCCAGGGAGATCGGATCGCCGGTCACCGGCTCCCCCCCCAGCAGCAGTCGAAAGAACAGCCCCCGGGCCCGGTATCGCCAGTCCGAAGCCGGATTGGGCCGAGAACGCAAATCGCCCCGGACCAGGGCGTTGGTTTCCGCCAGTTCCAGCCGGACCCGATCGGCGGGAAACGGCCCGCCAAGGTCGAAGCGCCAAACCCCGGGATCGGTTTCGTCCGGAACGCCCCGCACGCTCGCCTCCCGCCGGTCGGCCCGTTCCGGGGCGGCCGTTTCGACCTGCACGGAAACCAGTTCCGCTCCTCCGGTTTCCGCCGGCCAGGAAAGGCGAAGATAGCGCTCCGGCGGCCGCGACAAGGGAATCGTATTCCGCTCCAACCGATGCCCGGCGTATTGCAGCCGGGCCACCGTGCCGGCGACGATTCCCCTTCGCCAACGGTTCAGATCGTCGCTGGCGTCCACGGAAATTTCGGCCACGAAGCCCTCCGCCCCGCCGGACCAGTCCAGTTTCAGCGCGGAAACCG
>JBKHDD010000095.1:0-18271 GCA_046541515.1 Desulfococcaceae bacterium | reverse complement strand
GAGGTCGGGGTTGAAAAATGAGGCGTTTTGGGATAAGCCATACGACCATGTGGAAAAGTACCCCTTTTTTCCGCCGCTTCCTCTCCGGGAACCTGCGCGCTTTTCCTGACGCCATGAGCCGAAACAGATCCGACCCGCCAACGCAACCCGAATCGACCGGACACCGCCCTTTGCCGGTGGTCGCGCTGGCCTTTCTGTTGCTCTTGATACTTCCGACGGCGGCGAGTCCGCCGGGGATTCGGCCCCCCCGGGTCGCCGGGCCGTTTCCCATGGCCAAAGCGCCCCCGGCGGCGGATGATTTCTCCGCCCTGTTTCCCGTTTCCGAGGCCATCCAGCCCCAGGTCGATTTTTGGCGCCGGGTGTTCACCGAATTTTCCCACCATCAGGTGCTGATTCACGACAGCTGGTACGTCAACGTAATCTTCGAGGTGGTGGATCTGTCGGAATCCGGAAGCCGTTCGTGGGCGGCGGTTCGGGACGCCCGGCGGGAATTTCGAGACCTGCTGGCGGGAATGGCCGAGGTCTGGGACGAACCGGAGCGAATGTCGGCCCGGGCCCGGAAAATCCGGGAAATGTACGACCGCTGGCCCGAGGCCGAGCGATTTCCGGCCCGGGAGGCGGCCGCGCGGGTGCGGTCCCAGCGGGGGATGGCCGACAGCTTTCGCCAAGGGTTGGAATCGGCGGGCCGCTATCTGCCCGCCATCCGGGAACTTCTGGCCGAGCGGGACATCCCTTCGGCGCTGGCCTGTCTGCCGCTCATCGAATCGGCGTTCAATCCCTTCGCCCGATCCCACGTGGGCGCCGCGGGCCTTTGGCAGCTGATGCCGGTGGTGGGCCGGCAGTACGAACTGGCCATGACCCATCTCGTGGACGAACGGCGGGACCCTTTCATCGCCACCCGGGCCGCCGCCCGCCATCTGGCCACCAATTACAAAACGCTTCAATCCTGGCCGCTGGCGATCACCGCCTACAATCACGGCCTCCAGGGAATGGTCAACGCCGTCCGCGCAGTGGGCTCCGAGGACATCGGCGAGATCATCGCCCGGCACGATCACCCGCGGTTCGGCTTCGCCTCCCGAAATTTTTATCCCGAGTTCGTCGCGGCGCTGGAAATCTTCCAGTATCCGGAAGCCCACTACGGCCCGCTGTCGCCGCGCCGGCCCATGGAGATCGCTTCCTTTGTCCTTCCGGACCACGTGCATCTCCGAACGTTGGACCGGTATTGCGGCCTCACCTTGGACTACGTGCGGCATCTCAATCCGGCCCTGCTGCCCGACGCCTTCAAGGCGGACGCCCTGCTGCCCGGCGGAATCCGGCTAAACCTGATGGCGAGACATCTGCCACTGGTGGAAGCCGGCTATGGCCAGATTCCGGACGACCGCAAATTTCGCTACCAGGCCGGCGTCGAAACCCACCGCGTCCGGCGCGGCGAAACCCTGTCGGAAATCGCCGCGCGGTACGGTCTGTCCACCCGCGTTCTGGCCCGGTACAACGGGATCGGCGACGCCCGGAAAATCCGGGCCGGCCGGCCGCTTCGGTTGCCGGGGCGCCACATTTCCCTTTCGGGAACGCCGCTTCGCCCCGACCCGCCCGGGAAGTCGGCGGCCGAAAGGGATCGGCGCCACAAGGTGCGCCGGGGCGAAACCCTTATCCAGATCGCCCGCCGCTACGGCACCTCGCCCAAATCCATCGCCCAGGCCAACGGCATCCGAAACCTGCGGATCATCCAGGCCGGCCGAACCCTTCATATTCCCGAAGGCTGACGGCCGTTGGGAATTCCCAGTTGAGGAATGCGACGGATTGATCGGGGGCGTATGGGATGCGCCCCTCAACGCATTTTCTCCCGCCCGGAAAATCAGATTCTGCCGAATCCGAAAAAATTCTGAATGCGCGTGAATATCTGGGAGGCGAAGTTCTCCTTGTCGAAATCGTCGTGTTCCCCCGGCTTCTTGGCCTCGGTGGCCATTTTCCGTTCGCTGAGCAGTTCGCTCAGCCGGCGGGAAATGGCCGGCTCCTGCTCGATCAGGGGCGCGATGTCCTCCTTGGTGATTTCGTAGAGGCAGCTTTCGGAGACGGCCACCACCGTGGCCGTCCGCTTTTCGCCCGTCAGCAGAGCCATCTCCCCAAAAAATTCCCCCGCGCCCAGCCGGGCCACTTCCACCGGCCGGGACCGCTGGTCGAAGGCCACCCGGATGCTCACCACCCCCTCCTCGATGATGAAAAGCGAACTGTCGCTTTCGCCCTGCTGCACGATCCATTCTCCGGGATAGGCGTGGCGGCGCTTCATCCGGTCGGCCAGATACTGCCGGGCCTCCTCGGAAAAGGGCGCGAAAATCTCGATCTCCCGCAAAAGGCCCATGGAGGATTTGTCCGGCAGAGCCTGCCGGCGACGTCGGAATCCCTCCACGTACATGTGCATTTCCTGCCGGTTGTAGACGGTTTTGATGCCTGCCCGGCGAAGGTGGGTGTACACGTTGTCCCAGACCGCCTCGTTGTGGGCGAATTTTTGGCCGTAGTCCCGGGCGTAGGTGGAAATGAGGTAGTTGGCCGCCCAGGACTGGCTCTGCCCGGTCATGCCGGCGGTGAGGCCCAGGAAGCGGGCACGGGGCGGCGGCTCCTTTTCCACAGTGGGGGTGGAAAGGGCCGCGTCCAGCAGGATTTTCTTGACCCGGTCCGGCGGATGGACCGGATCGACGAGCACGGTGAAGTATTTGAAATAGCCGTCGTTGGGGTAGCTGAAGTTCTCGATGGCCGATTCCGAGGCCTGGCTGTTGGGAATGCAGAGCACCGTGTCGTCCCGGGTCCGCAGGCGGGTGGTCCGCCAGTTGATGTCCTCCACCTTCCCCTCGGTGAAATCGCCCACCTTGATCCAGTCGCCCACCCGGAAGGGCCGCTCCACGTTGATGGCGATGCCGGAAAAGATGTTGGAGATATTGATCTGGATGGCCAGGCCCAGAATCATGGCGATGACGCCGGAGGTGGCCAGCAGGCTGGTGAGTCGCTGGTCGAAGACGAAGGCGACGATGCCGAAAAAGGCGATCACGTAGATGATCATGGCCACCGCGTTGCGGATGATGTGGGGAATGGTGCGGCCGGTGCGTTCCTCCAGCGGGTCCCAGATGAACCGATGCACCCCTACGTTGAGCAGAAAGGCCGGGATCATCCACCACAGCATCTGAATGCCCAGCAGGATCGGTTCCAGGTAGTAGGTGTCGCCCAACTGGTTGATCAGGAAGTATTCGAGGGAGAGCAGCGACAGAAAGGTGAAGCCGAGCTGAAAGATCCAGATGATCCGCCGGAAGGGATTAAAGGTCCGCGTCCGGATCAGAATCGGCAGGAGGGCGACCATGAAAAGGCTGGCGACCAGCAAGGAGTTGACCCAGGGCCGGGGAATGAGCCCCCGGAGGATGAACTGGTCCGGGGCGATCTGAACGCCGACGTTGAAGCGGGAGTAATCGATCGATCCGCCGGAGGCTTCGAGGTAGTCCGGATCGCCCAGGGTGTTTTCCTCCACCGTATCCTGAAAAAAGCGGATGTTCCGGATTTTCCAGTTGGTGGCGGGGCTCAGCACCTGCTGGTTTCGCATCTTGTCCACCATGGCCGCCTCGGCGTGGTGGCGGCCCATGCCCAGCACGTCTTTCACGTAAATCAGGTTGTTTCGGTCCAACTCCGGATGGCGGAAGCTGATGCCCGCCACGTGCTCGCCGTAATCGATCCGACCCGGCATGAAATCCATCCGGAATCGGCCCCGGACCCGATAGAGCCGGTAGGTGATCGGGTCGCCGGCCACCCGGTCGGGCGCCCCCAATTCCACCGGCTCCGCGGCGTTTAGAAAGATCATCCTGCCGACGTCGATGTCGCCCTGGTACCGGAACCAGAGATGGAAATCGAGATGGCAGGTTAAATCCTTGAAGTTCAGTTCGCTGATCTCGTTGATCTCGATGCCGGTGTAGACCACGTTGATCCGGTACATGTACTGTTCGTCGAACTTCATCACGCCCCGTTCGCGCCGGCGGGCGGCCTCCAGCCGATGCCGTTCCGCCGGATTGGTGACCGTCTGAAACTGGGTCAGGGCCGAGACGATGTTGTGGTTTTTGTAGACGCCAATGAGCACCGGCTTCTGGGCGTCGCCCCGCTCGTCGAAGAAATTGTATCCGGTGACGCCTTCCACCGCCTGGTCGGCGGAGCGCATCCCGGCCAGAAAATTGCGCAGTTTGGTCCGGTCTTCGCCGATGGCCACCCGGTCCGGGTCCAGCTCGACGTTTCGCAGCGCGTGCACCAGAACTTTGGCGGTGTCGTAGGCGAAGGCGGCATGCCAGCCGGGGTCCTCGTTGTAGCGTCGTCGGTATTCGGTCTGAAACCGCTGACCCATTTCGTTGGTGGTGTCGAAAATAAGCGGGGTGGTGACGTACATTCCGTTGGTGTAAAAACCGGGATTGAGCCGTTCCTTGGTCAGCTCCTGGAAGCCTTTGCGGAAGGTTTCCGACGCGAAGGCGTCCGGGCCGATGAGGGGATTGAGAACCAGCGTGTCCTTGAGGAGCTGGAGGAGTTCGATGCCCGGCTCCGCGTGGGTGGCCAGAAAAATCACGCCGGCGTCGCGTCGGGACTTCAGGTCGAGCACGATGTCGGTGAGCCGGCTCTTTTCTCCCGGCCGCTCCGGGTCGAATTTGGGAAAGGACCATTCGTGGCGGATTTCGCCGCCGCTTTCCGCCACGGTTTCCCGGAACACGTCGGCCAGGTAGCTGCCGTAGGGATCTTCCTCGTAGATGATGCTGAAGGCCGACTGATCGAAGACCTCCCGGGCGTACTGGGCCAGAAACCGCCCCTGAAGCCGGTCGTTGAACAAGGAGCGGAAATACCAGGGATTGTCCGCCGTCACCCCCACGTTGGTGGAGGCCGGCGTGACGGCCGGAATGCCGTAATCCTTGTACACCGCGCCGGCCGCCATGGAGCAGGTGCTGAAATGGTGGCCGATGACCGCCAGGGCCCGGTTGTCTTCCACGATGCGGAGGGCTTCCTCTTCCGCCAGCTTGGGATTGTTGTGATCGTCGTAGATGTCCAGCACGACTCGGCGGCCGTCGACCCCGCCGGCGCGATTGATTTCGTCGAGGTAAAGATTGACCCCCTGGACGAAGGAACGTCCCACGGTTTCGCTGGTTCCGGACATGGGGCCCACCAGGGCCAGATGAAGGTCGGTTTTCTCTTCCTGGAGCAGGCTTCCGCAGCCGATGAGCAGGGCAAGGGCCAGGATCGCCGCCCCCGGGGCGGGCGCCCGGGTTCGTGCCGGAAATCGTCGCATGGCTCGCTTTCCTCGAGGGGTTCGGATGGCGGGACCCGAACGGGCCGATCAAGACGTGCTGATCCAGGCGATTCCGTTCGGCGAGACCGTGAAATTGGATTTGCGTTTTTTTGGAAGCTGCGTCAATACTATTCTTGTGTTCTCGCAAAAGTCAATGGCGCGGGGTCGCGGTCTTTTCCGCAGACCCGGCGCGAAAGGAGCCGCCTTCCATGAACCGAGTGGCCGCCCGCGCGGCGCTGTTGTGCTGCCTGTTTTTGTTCCCGATCGCACCGGCCGGGGCGGAACCCGGCGACGTCCTCTGGACCGCCCGGCGGGGGAACCGCATCGACGGTTCTCCGTCCTGGGCCGGCGACGGGACCCTCTTCGTCGGTTCCGACGACCATTTCCTGTATGCCATCGACGGGGCCGACGGCGCCGAAAAATGGCGCTTCGAGACCGACGGGGACCTGTTTTCCTCCCCGGCCCTTGGGGCGGACGGCACGGTCTACGTGGGATCGGACGACGGCTTTCTTTACGCCGTGACGCCGGAGGGGAACCGGCGATGGCGCTTTGACGCCGGGGACCCCATTCGTTCCTCCCCCGCCATCGGACCGGACGGCACGGTTTACGTGGGGGCCAACGACGGAAACGTGTACGCGCTGGACGGCGAGGACGGCACGCTTCGCTGGACGTTTCCCACCGACGGACCCGTCTTTTCCCGCCCCGCCATCGACGACGCCGGCACGGTGGAGGATCTTTCGGACGACACCATCTATTTCGGCTCCGACGACGGGAACGTGTACGCCGCGGACGCGGACGGCGTCGCCCGCTGGGTTTTCCAAACCGAGGGACGGGTCCGGTCTTCGCCGGCCATCGGCGCGGACGGGACGGTGTACATCGGCTCCGACGATCGGCGGCTCTACGCGCTGGAGACCGAAGCCGACGGCCGGGTCCGGCGGCGCTGGGCCTTTGAGAGCGGCGGCCTGATTCGCGCCTCCGCGGCACTGGCGGAAGACGGAACCCTGTACATCGGCGCGCTGGACGGATTTCTCTACGCCCTGCGCTCGGCGGCCGACGCCGCCGAGCGGCTCCGCTGGTCCTTTGACGCCGGCGGCGCGATCCATTCCTCCGCCGCGGTCGGCTCCGACGGAAACGTCTATTTTGGAGCCCAAAACGCCTTCCTGTTCGCTTTGGAACCGGACGGCGAGCTGGAATGGTCGGTCCGAATCAACGAAACCCGTTCCTCTCCGCTGGTGGACCCGGAAGGGACGCTCTACGTCGGCTCCGGGTCGGACGGCTCCGCCGCGACCCTCGGCGGCCGGCTGTACGCCGTGGAAACCGGCGCAGCCGGACTGGACGACGATTCGCCCTGGCCCAAATTCGGCCACGACATTCGGCAGACCGGCCGGAACAGCGAAAACCAGGGCCCAACCGCAGAAGCCGGGCCCGACCAGACCGTGCTGGACGGAGAGAGCGTGCTCTTGGACGGGGCGGGTTCTTCCGATCCGGATTACGGCATTTCCGATTACCAGTGGCGGCAGACCCGGGGGGCCGCCGTGGAGTTCACCGAGGCGGGCCGGGCCGAGGCTCGGTTCGTGGCCCCCGGCGACCAGGACGACGCGACGTTGGTCTTCGAGCTGACCGTCACGGATATCGGCGGATTGCGCGCCACCGACACCGTCTCCATCGCGGTGGAGGAGAACGACGCTTTTTGCTTTCTGACTGCGGTCCAAACCGAATGGCAGGCCGGCAAAATCATGCCGGCGACGCTGGCCATTTTTCTGGCGACGGCCGGCGGGGCCTGGATTCGTCGGCGGGCGAAATGATGCGGCCGATTTTCCGGGCGGCCCTTTTGCTGATGTTGGCGGGCTGCGCCTCCACGCCTCCGCCGGAGCCCGGCCACACCGTTCCCGGACCCGTGGAGCTGGATCGGTACGCGGGGCGCTGGTACGAAATCGCCGCCTTTCCCCAGTTTTTCCAAAAAGGCTGCCACTGCACCACCGCCGAATACCGGCGGGAAGGCGACCGGATTCGGGTGATCAACCGCTGCCGAAAGGGCGGTCCCGACGGGCCGCCGGACACGGCCCGGGGCTGGGCCGAACCGGTTCCGGACAGCGGAAACACGCGGCTCCGGGTTTCCTTTTTCTGGCCCTTTTCCGCCCCCTACTGGATCATCGGGCTGGACGAGGAATCCTACGCCTACGCCATGGTGGGCCATCCCAGCCGGGAATATCTCTGGATCCTCTCCCGGACGCCCACGCTTTCGGACGAAACCTACGGAATGCTGGTGGACCAGGCCCGGAAAAAGGGCTACCCGGTGGAGAATCTTCGCCGGACGGATCAATCTTGTTTTTAGGAATTGTCCGGAAACGACCTGAACAAAAATGCACCCGTATCGCATTTCAAGTTCCCGCAGATCGCCTTGCCGAGGAATGAAACCAATGTACTATTGTTCAAGTTAATTTCGGACAGACCCTTGGGCCCAATACCGTTCACTTTGGGATTTCCGTGGGTCAATGGCGCCAGATTGACCAAGGGCGTGCGCGATACGCCCCTGCTTTTTTCGGTAAATGAACGGTATTGTTTTTAGGCCTGTTTTTCGACCCCGGATTCCGGCGGAGCATGGGGTTCGAAAAGATGCGGGAAACGGAGAATAACGGGTTGCGCTTGACAAGAACGCGGCGCGAGGCTTAAAAGGGGCCGGAATCAACCGCTGAACGCCCGCGAGGGCCGAGAATCAACCCCCAAATCGAGAGAAGAGATTTCCCATGGTGGAAACCCCCACCCCCGAAAACGAGGTCCCGGAAGAAGCGTCCGCCTCCGATGCGGCCGAAACGCCTACGATGACGGAAGCCGGTTCCCCCGAATCGCCCGGCGCTCGGGAGACCGAACCCGAAGCGGCCGCCGAAGAAGAGGCGGAAGCGACGCCCGCCGAAACGCCGGAAACGGAAACCGATCCGGAGGCGGAAGGCGAGGCGGAGGATGGCGACGAGTCCTTCGCGGATATGTTTGAAAGCTACGGCCAGGAAACCGGGGCCGACCTGAAGGTGGGCGACCAGGTGTCGGGGCGCGTGATCTCGATCGGGATGGATTCCGTGTTCCTCAACGTCGGGGCCAAGGTGGACGCGGCCGTGGACAAGGCCGAGTTGCTGGACGAAGAGGGCGAGCTGTCCGTTCAGGTGGGCGACACCCTGGAGCTGTACGTGGTCTCCGCCGGCGAAAACGAGGTGCGGCTTTCCCGGGCGCTTTCCGGCGAAGGCGGTTTCCAAATGCTGCGCGACGCCTACGACGCCCGCCTTCCGGTGGAAGGAAGGGTGGTGAGGGAGATCAAGGGCGGCTTCGAGGTGACCGTGATGGACAAGCGCGCCTTCTGTCCCGTCAGCCAAATCGACATCAAATACGTGGAAAAGCCCGAGGAGTACGTGGGGCTCACCTTCCCGTTTCGAATTGCCCGCTTCGAGGAGCGGGGCCGCAACATCGTGCTGAGTCGGCGAGAGCTGCTTCAGGAGGAGCGCGAGGAGGCCCGAAGCGCCTTTTTGGAGGAGCTGCGGGAGGGCGCGGTGCTGGAAGGGCAGGTGACCAATCTTATGCCCTACGGCGCCTTCGTGGAGATCGGTCCGGCCGTTGAGGGCATGGTCCACGTTTCGGAGCTGAGCTGGTCTCGGGTGGAATCTCCGGAATCGGTGGTGGGCCGAGGCGACACGGTGACGGTTCAGGTGCTGAAGGTGGAACCGGGCAAAAAGCCGGATCAGCCCAAAATCGCCCTGTCCATCAAGCAGATTTCCGGCGATCCGTGGGAAACCGAAGCGCCCAAGCTGAAGGCCGGCGAAAAGGTGCGGGGGAAGGCGACCCGGCTGGCCGATTTCGGCGCCTTCGTGGAGGTGCTGCCGGGCGTGGAAGGACTGGTCCACATCAGCGAAATGAGCTACGAGCGGCGGGTCACCCATCCGGAGGAGATTGTCTCTCCGGGGCAAGAGGTGGACGTGCTGATCAAGGACGTGGACCTGGACCGTCGTCGCATTTCCCTGAGCATTCGGGACGCGGAGGGCGATCCCTGGATCGGCGTCCAGGACCGGTACAAGGTGGGCCAGGCGGTGACCGGAACGGTGGAAAAATGGGAGAAATTCGGCTGCTTCGTGAACCTGGAGCCGGGAATCACCGGCCTGCTGCCCAAGTCCAAAGTGCGCAACGCCGCCGACCCGGCCGCGCTGGAAAAGACCAAGCCGGGGGATTCCATCACCGTGACGGTGGAGGAAATCCAGCCCCGGGACCGCAAAATGACCCTGGGACCCGGCGACGCCCGGGAGGCCGAAGACTGGCGGCAGTACGCCGGCCGCAAAAAGGCCGATACCGGCGGAGTCGCGTCTTCAAGCGGCGGTTTGGGTTCGCTGGGCGAGAAGCTTCAGGAGGCGTTGAAAGAGCGGAAATAGCCGCCCCGGCCTCATTCCAAAAGAATATGAAAAAGCGCTCCTCTGGCGGGGGCGCTTTTTTTATGGTCGGTAATATTGCGCGGGAGATGGGGCCGTGTTACGATTTAAACGAATGGAGTCTCATTTCGAGGAGGAAACGATGGCCCTTCAATTCACCGATCCAAAAGCGGAAGAATTGGCGCGGGAGCTGGCAACCATCACCGGGGAAACGATCTCGGAGGCCGTTTTGAACGCCTTGCGAGAACGAATCGGGCGAATCCGAAAATCGCGGGATACATCCGAAGAACTCCTTGCAGATATCATGGAAATTTCCGAAAGGTGCGCGGCGCTTCCGGATTTGGACACCCGTTCCCCTGATGAAATTATTGGATATAATTCCGGTGGTTTTCTCGACTGATGGTCGTCGATTCTTCAGCCATTATCGCCGTTTTATTCAGAGAGCCGGAAGCATTCAGCATTGCACGCGCTCTTTCGAAGGCACCCTTGCGTCGAATAAGCCCCGTTAATGCTCTGGAAACCAGCATGGTGATGGAGGCAAGAAAGGGTGAACGAGGCGGCGAAGAATTGGATGCTTTCTTTGCGCGTTCCGAGATCGAAATTTTTCCCATGAATGCGGAGCAATGGGAAATTGCTCGATCCGCCTGGCGGTCTTTTGGGAAGGGGCGGCATCCTGCCGGTTTGAATATGGGAGACTGTTGTGCGTATGCCCTTGCCAAGTATCTTGATGAACCGATTCTTTTTAAAGGGAATGATTTTGTCAAAACCGATTTGAAAAGTGTGGTTTATTGATTTTTAATTTTTTTTGATGTCAATCCAACGCTAATCTTTTCCCCAGCCCAACCACCCGGTCGTCATCATAGCCCATTGCTTGATAAAACTGAATCACCTCGGTGTTGGACTCGCGCACTTGCAGGTTGATTTTGGGGCAACCCAAACCCCGGATTTTGTTTTCCACCGCCGCCATCATTTGACGCCCGTATCCTTTCCTGCGATGTCCAAGCGATACCGCCAATTAGTTGATCCATCCCCGGTGACCCTCGTAGCCGCCCATTACGGTAGCGATCAGCTCATTCTCCAAGACGCCAACGAGAAAAAGTTCGGGATTCACTTCCAGCTTCCGATCGATGTCTTTTGACGGATCGTTCCACGGAACGACCAGGTTGGTTTCCTTCCAAAGCGCGATCACCTCTTCGCGGTATTCTTCGCAAAATTCCATGATTTTCATGGGCGATCCTTGTTCTGAAAAAAAACGTTTTCGGGATGCTAGGGAAAACCGAAAAAGTTCTTATAAAATCGGGTTGCTCTCTCGATTTTCAAAGTTCTCATCGAATTTTTTGAGAAACGTTTTTCTATTTATGGGAAATGACTTTTTATTCGTTCCTGAAACCGGATGATGTCTTTCAAATCGATGGTGATGGCGCGATAAACGAAATCGTCTTGGATTTCGCCGTAGAGATGAACCAGTCGATTTCGGAATTTGGCCATTTGAACTAGGCGACTGGTCAGTTCCTTGTCGAAAATCCCGTTTTCCATAAGAACTCGAAAGGAATCTGCATATTCCGTCGGAGATCGAAAGCCTTCCGAAGAGATGATATGCGTAGCGACATCAATGCAACATTCAATTGAAATTTGAATATAATATTTGGCGCTTCCAATCAGAATTTTAGCTTTTAAAAATTCTTCTTCGGGCGCTTGGGATATTTGCTTGACAATCCGAAGATATTCTTCCAGTAAATTGAATTTTTTTAAGACTTTTTGGGGAGATACCATCTTCTTTCCTCACTCCGAAGTAGCCATGGAATTGGCCCGCGATTTCACCCGATTCCACACTTCCGCGTAATATCGATCCAAAATCGGTTTGAAATCGAAATACTTTTTCCAGGCCATCACCTCGAAGTCGACGCGGGCTTCCTCGTTCCGGCCGTAAATCAAGATTCCCTGGGTGGCAATCTCGCCAACCACCGCCAATGGCAGGCGGTTGATGGAATGAACGTCGGAGTTAATTTCGCCTTGGAACAGATCGTCCACCGCAACGCCCAGCGACATTTCAATCCGATAGAATTCATCGACCGATTCCACCCCGTCGAGATAGAGCGCGATATCCACATCGCTCCACCCGTGCGGACAACCCTGCGCGTAGCTTCCGAAAAGATAAGCGAAAAGAATCGGCTCCGGATCGAACAAGGCGGGGACGCCTCGCTTCAATCCATCCAGCAGGGCCTCCATCGGCATGATTTTCCAGGGGCGATTCAGTTTCAAATTCCTATCCCTTCTTATGCCGCGAATACACATCCGCGTCCAGCCCGGAACGCTCTCCCGCCAACAAACGGGCGTGGGCGACGCCGGCGATCATGGCGGCGTTGTCGCCGCAGAGGGAGAGCGGCGGAATGTGAACGCCGTATCCCCGGCTTTCCGCCTCCCGCCGCACCCGTTCCCGCAGCCGATGGTTGGCCGCCACGCCGCCGACTACCGCGAGGTGTTTCGCGCCGGTGAATTCCGCCGCCCGCATCAGTTTGACCGCCAGCACCTCCACGACCGCCTCCTCGAAACTGGCGGCGACGTCAGCGATTTCCTCCCGCCAAGAATCCGAATGGGTCTGAAGATAGCGGTTCACCGCCGTTTTCAGACCGCTGAAGCTGAAATCGAAGCTCTCCGGCGAAATGTACGCCCGGGGAAACGCGATCTTCGCCGGATCCCCGTCCACCGCCAGCTTCCCGATGGCCGCCCCGCCGGGATAGCCCAGGCCGGTCATTTTGGACACCTTGTCGAAGGCTTCCCCCGCGGCGTCGTCCCGGGTTTGGCCCATGACCTCCATGGCGGTGGGGCCGGTGACGTGGTAGAGGCTGGTGTGGCCGCCGGAGGCCAGCAGCGCGACGTAGGGGTAGGGCGGCGGCGATTCCGCGTCCAGGAAGACGGAATGGACGTGGCCTTCCAGATGATTGACGCCCAGGAACGGCAATTTTCGGGCGTAGGCGTAGCCTTTGGCGAAGGAAAAACCCACCAGCAAGGCGCCGACCAGGCCGGGGCCTTGGGTGGCGGCCACGCCGTCCAAGGATTCCGGGGTCACCCCGGCCGCTTCCAGGGCCTCGTTCACCACGGGGACGATGGCCTCCACATGCTTCCGGGAGGCCAGTTCCGGCACCACGCCGCCGTATTTGCTGTGAACGTCCACCTGGGAGGCGACCACCGAGGAGAGAATCCGCGTGCCGTCTTCCGCCACGGCGGCGGCCGTTTCGTCGCAGGAGCTTTCAATTCCGAGGATGCGCATGGTGCTTACCTTTCGTTCATCCCCGACAGCACCTTCCGCACCGCCGCGAAATCTTCATCGCCCAAGCCTTTCTCCAACCCGTTCTGGAACAGCCGGGCCACCGCATCTCCCAGCGGAACGGCCGCGCCGACTTCTTCGGCGGTTTCCCGTGCGAATCCCAGGTCCTTGGCCATGTGCTTGAACGGAAACTGGGTGGGGAACTCGCCGGTGCGCATCATCTCCGATTTGTATTGAAACAGGCCGCAGCCCAGCGGGCCGGCCAGGATGACGTCCATCAGGAAATCCACGGAGAGGCCCTGCCGTTCGCCCAGGTTCAGGGCTTCGGCGAGGCCGGTCAGCATGTGGGCCAGCAGCAGGTTGAAGACCATTTTGGTGGCCGATCCGCTTCCGGCCGCGTCGCCGCAGCGGACCACCTTTTTGCTCATGGTCAGCAGCAGCGGCTCCACCGCGTCCACGGCGGCGGTGGGCGCGGCGGCGAAGACCACCAGCTCGCCGTCCTCCGCCGGCTTTTTGGTGCCCGCCACCGGGGCGTCCACCAGCACCGCGTCCCGTTCGGCGAGCCGCCGGCCCAGGTCCCGCGTAAACGCGGGATTCACGGTGCTCATGTTGACCAGGGTCCGGAGCGCCGGTTTTTCGGTCGTCAGCAGTCCGTTTTCCCCGAACAGAACCGATTCCACCGCTTCCGGGCCGGTGAGCATTAGGATTACCGTTTCCAGCTCCGCCATGGCCGCCGGGTTTTCGGCCACGGCCGCGCCGGCCTCGGCGTGGGGCGCGTTTTTTTCCCGCGTGCGGTTCCAGACGGTGACGTCAAAGCCGCCCCGGAGGACGTTCAGGGCCATGGGGCCGCCCATGATGCCGGTTCCGATGAATCCAATGTGCGCCGTCATAAAACGCCTTTCGGTTTCAGGGTTTGGATGGAAAAGATTGGCGGGATCGATGGTCGGCCCGGATTTTCCAAGGCCGGAGTACCCCGATCCCGAATTCAGACGGAAAAACCGTCGCAATTCCACTTTTCCAAGTTAACCACGGAATCCCCCCAAAAGCAAAGGGCGGTCCGAAAACCGCCCCTCGATTCCATTTTGTGACCACTCCAGCGGACTTTTCCGCTGCCGGCCGGGTCGATCTTTCCCGAGTCCTTTCGCCTTCCCCATCCGAGGGGAGAGCGGGAATCGGAAATGGCCAAACCTTGCCGGGTTCCCCCCCCCGTTCTCAGTGCAAAATCTGGCTCAAAAACAACTTCGTCCGTTCGTGCTGGGGGTTGGAGAAGAAGGCGTCCGGCTCGTTTTGCTCCACCACTTCGCCGTAGTCCATGAACAGCACACGGTGGGCCACGCTTTTGGCGAAGCCCATTTCGTGGGTGACCACCAGCATGGTCATGCCTTCCCGGGCCAGGTTGATCATGACGTCCAGCACCTCTTTGACCATCTCCGGGTCCAACGCGGAGGTGGGTTCGTCGAAGAGCATGACCCGCGGCTTCATGCACAGGCTGCGGGCGATGGCCACCCGTTGCTGCTGCCCGCCGGAAAGCTGGCCCGGATATTTTGGGGCCTGTTCCGCGATCCGGACCTTTTCCAGATAGTACATCGCCGTTTCCTCGGCCTCCTTTTTGGGAACTTTCCGCACCCAGATGGGACCCAAGGTCAGGTTTTCCAGGATGGTCAGATGGGGAAACAGGTTGAAATGCTGGAAGACCATCCCCACCTCTTCCCGGATTTTCTCAATCTTTTTCAGATTGTTGGTCAGCTCCATGCCGTCCACGACGATCTTGCCCCGCTGGTGCTCCTCCAGCCGGTTGATGCAACGGATCAACGTCGATTTGCCGGAGCCGGACGGACCGCAAATCACGATCCGCTCCCCCTGGGTAACCGTCAGGTCGATGTTTTTCAGGACATGGAAATCGCCGAACCATTTGTGCAGGCCGATGATCTCGATGATGGGCCCGCTGGACGGCTCCGGCGTTTCCGCTTGGGAGGTTTCGGAGGCGGATATTTCCGCCGGTGCGGCGTTCTCGCTCATGGGACGTGACTTCCAGGGGTTGCGCCGGCGCGTGGGGTCCGGCGGATTTGGGGTATGCGTTATAATTCATAGCGCGATAAATCGGGGTTTCCGAATCGTGGCAGGCCCCCGTGCCTGCCCTTCGACGACCAGGGCGGGCACGGGGGCCTTCCCCTGCAACCGAAATTCCATTTCCGAAGCGGGTCAACGGGCACGGCATCGGCCTCAATGGGACGTATTCAGATCCCGCTCCAGCTTTCGGCTGAAGGTGGACATGAAGTAGCATCCGACGAAATAGATGATCGCCACGAAGATGTAGGCCTCGGTGGAAAAGCCCATCCATTTGGGATTGGAGAGCGTCGACTGGGTGGTTTTGAGCACGTCGAACAGTGCGATGATGACCACCAGCGAGGTGTCCTTGAAGGCCGAAATCAGAATGCTCACCGAGGGGGGAATGACGATTTTGAGGGCCTGGGGCAAAATTACCAGCCGCATGGTCCGGGCGTAGTTGAGGCCGATGGAGTCGGCCGCTTCGTACTGCCCCTTGGGGATGGCCTGAAGCCCGCCCCGGACCACTTCGGCGATGTAGGCGGCGGTGAACAGAATGATGGCCGCCTGGGCCCTCAGGATCTTGTTGATGGTCACGCCCTCGGGCAGAAAGAGGGGAAAGATCACCGCGCTCATGAAGAGCAGGCTGATGAGCGGGACGCCCCGGATTAGCTCGATGTAGACCACGCAGAGGCTTTTGATGGCCGGCATTCGGGACTGCCGCCCCAGCGCCAGCACCACGCCCAGCGGATAGGCGGCGGCCAGCCCAAACACCGAGAGAATCAGGGTCAGGGGCAGGCCGCCCCATTGGCTGCTTTCCACCGGTTCCAGCCCCAGTATCCCGCCCCGCATCAAAATGGCCATGGCGGCCAGTCCGGCCAGCCAGGTCCATAGCAGCGGTTTTTTCCAGAACCGACGGAAGCGGCTGATCGTCAGCAGGCCGAAGAGAACCAGCATGGCGGTCAGCGGCCGCCATTGGAGTTCCGCCGGGTAGAAACCGAAGAGAATGAACCGGATGTTGTTGGGGATGATGGACCAGCAGGCGCCCTCCGCGTCCCGGCAGGCTTCGCTGCCGGTGAACCAGTGGCTGTCCAGAAAGGTCCATTCCACCAGCGGCGGAACCGTCTTCCAGAGAAACCACAACACCACCACGGTGAGCAGAGAATTGGCCCAGCCGCTGAACAGGTTGACCCGGATCCAGCCGATGACGCCGATCTGGTCCACCGGCGGCCGCATTTCCTCGATTTCCGGCCGAGTCGCCGCGTCGGTCGTCATTTATCGTTCCACCAATTGGGTTCGCTTGTTGTACCAGTTCATGAACAGAGAGGTCAGGAGGCTGAAGCAGAGATAGACCGCCATGATCAGCGCCACGCCCTCGATGGCCTGCCCGGTCTGGTTGATGCTGGTGTTGGCCACCGAGACGAAGTCGGGGTAGCCGATGGCCACGGCCAGGGAGCTGTTTTTGGTCAGGTTCAGCATCTGGCTGGTGAGCGGCGGAATGATGACGCGCAGGGCCTGGGGCAGGATGACCAGGCTCAGAATTCGGCCGGGACGAAGGCCCAGCGACATGGCCGCCTCGGTCTGCCCCTTGCTGACCGACTGGATGCCGGCCCGGACGATTTCCGCAACGAAGGCGGCGGTGTAAAGCACCAGCCCCAGCAGCAGCGCGGTAAATTCCGGGCTGACGTTCATGCCGCCCTTGAAGTTGAAGCCCTGGAGCCTCGGCACGTTCATGGCCATTGGCGCGCCGCCCGTCAGCCAGACCAGGGCCGGCAGCCCCAGCATAAGCCCGACCGACACGGGGAAGATCGGGAAAATCTGGCCGGTCCGCGCCTGTCGCTTTCGCGTCCAAACCCGAATGGCCCAGATCGCCAGCACCGCGATTCCAAGCGCGGCCAGCATCCAGCCGTGGGCGGGATGGCTTTCCGGAATGGCGAACACCAGCCCCCGGTTGCTCAAAAATATGCCGTCCATGGGCTGAATCGCCCGGCGCGGCGAGGGCGGAATTTCGTAAAACACGGCGTACCAGAAAAAGAATTGAAGCAGCACCGGAATGTCCTGGAGCACCTCGATGTAAATCGCCGCCATGCGCGAAAGCAGCCAGTTGGTGGAGAGGCGGGCGACGCCGACGAGGGCGCCCAGGATCACCGTCAGGATGATCCCGATGAAAGACACCTTGAGGGTGTTGAGCACGCCCACCAGCAGGGCTCGGGCGTAGGTGTCGGCGGCGGAATAGGAAATGGGGGATTCGCCGATTTCGAAGGCGGCTTCCTTTTTCATGAAGCCGAAGCCGGTGGCGATGTTCTGTCGCTCCAGGTTGGCCTGGGTGTTGGAAAACAGATAGTAGCCGACCAGGAGAACAATCCCCAGGGCCAGCGCCTGGAAGACGATGGCCCGCTTGTCCGGATCCTGCCAAAAGGGGGCGTCGGTTTCCGGCTGCGGCGAGCCGGGCGCGGGTACGGTGGCCGTCGCTTCGGTGCGCATGGGACTTACATCTTCCGATATGGTCGGCCCGGGCGTGAAATGTCCCGGGCCGGTCGAACCAAAGAAAGGCGGCGTCCGGGAAAAACCCGGACGCCGGCGGGATGGCGGATTACTTGAAGGGCGGGGAGTACATCAGACCGCCGCGGGTCCACAGGTCGTTGAGACCGCGCTCCAGCCCCAGCGGGGTGTCCGGGCCCACGTTCCGCTCGAACACTTCGCCGTAGTTGCCCACCTGCTTGATGATCGTGTAGGCGAACTTTTCATCCAGGCCCAGGGCCGCCCCGTTGCCGGGGGTCACGCCCAGAAAGCGCTGGATTTTGGGATCCTTGCTTTTCAGCATTTCGTCCACGTTTTTGGAGGTGACGCCCAGCTCTTCCGCGTTGACCATGGCCAGGACGGCGTAGTCCACGATGTCCCGCCACTGGTCGTCCCCGTGGCGAACGGCCGGGGCCAGCGGCTCCTTGGAAATGATTTCCGGAAGGATAATGTAGTCGTCCGGATTGGGTGCCACGGCCCGGGTGCCGGCGAGCTGGGAGGCGTCGGAGGTGAGGCAGTCGCAGCGGCCCGCGAAAAAGGCCTTGGCCAGTTCGGCGGTCTGCTCGATGACCACCGGTTTCCAATCCATGCCGTTGGAGCGGAAGAAATCGGCGGCGTTCTGTTCGGTGGTGGTGCCGGGAAGCACGCAGACGGTGGCCCCCTCCAGCTCCTTGGCGCTTTTGACGCCCAGCTCCTTGGAAATCATGAAGCCTTGGCCGTCGTAGTAATTGA
>JBKHDD010000094.1:0-18304 GCA_046541515.1 Desulfococcaceae bacterium | reverse complement strand
TCCGCGTAGAGTTTTTCGGTCTCCCTCCAGGGAACGAGCCGGGACAGTTTCACCCGGCGGTTCTCGGGGTCGAGACCCCCGCCGAACGGGTGATCGAACTCCTCGATTTTTAGCCGCCCTTCGCTCGCCCGATACATCGCGCCTCCCGCCGGGCGCAAGGGTTTTGGGGGTTGGAATCGTCGGAAGCTTTCACTCGTAAATTATTTAGTATGATTCCAATTCAAAAAAATCAATAGGATGAAAATTAAACAGGAGGCCCTAATTATTTTATCATAAAACATGGGGCGCGAGAACTTCGCTTTCCAGGATATCGCAATCTTCCCGATAATACCGTTCCCGAAAGCAGATGAAAACCGGATAGCTTGCCCTACCTTCGCGCACCTCGAACGGACTTCGCCGCCAGAAAACCATTGTCAACCCCGCGCCAGCCTGCTATCAAGGCGGGTAATGGTGATCGCTTTCGATTCCGCCGTTTCGGCCGATCATGGCCGGGGCTCATGTCGTCGGGGCGCTTGTTCCCCGAACGCCGGAAACGGAATTCCCTCCGCACCACCGCGATCTCCGACCCGATTTCCTTCCCCGGCCAATTGGACCATCCGCCCGGAATCCGGGATGGTCATGGAATTCGCCCATGTCGCCGGATCCCTCCGGCATTTTTCCGAGATCATCATTTCCACCTCGCGGCGAGGCCCGATCCAAACCGATCCGACGCGCCGGAAACCCTCGGCCTTCCAGCCGTTCCGGCCCCGTCGATTCCCTCGGAACCCATCCCCGCGACACGGGAAAGGAACCCCCATGCAAGGACTTCAGAATCTCATTCGATCCATCGAGGAAATGGCCTACGAGCCCGAGGCGACGCTTCCGGCTTCGGAGCTGGACCTGCTGCTCTACTCCCCCTGCCCCGTCAAGCTGCTGGTGAAGGCGGCGGTGGACCGGATCGCCGAACAATCCAAGGCCCGGGGCCGGACCCTCGGCATTCACATCCCCATGGGCTGCACCTCCATCGATCCCTACGACCCGGTCTGCGACGAAACCGATCCAGACAAGCTGCCCTCGGTCATCGCCTCCATCGGCTTTGGCGATTTCTGGAAAACCGAATTCGCGGACCGCTTCGTCAAAACCGGCCTGTTCGAGGCCGCCCTGCCCGAAGAAATCCACCCCCTGCACCGGCGGGCCGGGCTCGTCGATCCCAACGGCCACTACACCCTCTACGGCGTCACGCCCTACATTTTCCTGGTGGACCTCAAGCGGCTGGGCGACCGGCCCGTGCCCCGGGTCTGGTCCGACCTGTTTTCGCCGGAATACAAAGGCGAAATCGTGATGTGCGGCGACGGCGACGACATGGCCGACGCCGTTCTCCTGAACCTCTACCGGGAGCACGGCCGGGACGGGATGAAAAAGCTGGCCGCCAACGTCGGGGCCATCCTGCACTCCGCCCAGATGGCCCAGGCCGCCGGGACCAACGATCCCAACGCCCGGGCCATTTTCCTCATCCCCTACTTCTTCGCCGTCGGCACCAAACAGCCGGACCACGTCCGGATGATCTGGCCGGAGGACGGCGCCGCCGCCAGCCCGCTCTACTTCCTGGCCAAAAAATCGGAGCGGACGGCCTTGGCGGACCTCATCGGATTCTTCACCCGCGGATTCGCCGCCATCGACAGCGCCGCCACCTTCCTCCCCGTGGGCGGAACCCTCCCCGACGACCTGCCGCCCGACGCCACCCTCAAGTGGATCGGCTGGGATTTCATCGACACCCACGACGTGAACCGGCTGCGCAACCAGCTCAACGACGAATTCCGGGAAATGCAGCGGGCCGCGCTGTGAAGCTGGTCACCGTCGCCGGGCCGCCCGCCTGCGGGAAAACCGCGCTGATCGTCAAGACCCTGGGCCATCTCGCCGCCGAGGGCATCCAACCGGCGGTCATCAAATTCGACTGCCTGAAAAGCCGGGACGGCGAGCTGTACGCGGAAGCCGGGGTTCCGGTCTCCATGGCCCTGTCGGGCGGGCTTTGCCCGGACCATTTTTTCATCTCCAACCTGGAGGAGGCCTTCGACTGGGCCCGGGACACCGGGGCCGACTGCTGCGTCATCGAGACGGCCGGGCTGTGCAACCGTTGTTCGCCCCACATCCGGGGGCTGCTGGGGCTGTGCGTCATCGACAACCTGATGGGCATCGACGCGCCGGAGAAAATCGGCCCCATGCTCAAGAACGCCGACGTGGTGGCCATCACCAAGGGCGACCTGGTCTCCCAGGCGGAACGGGAAGTCTACCGCTTCCGCATCCGCCAGATGAACCGGCGGGCGGTGATCCGCCACGTCAACGGATTGACCGGCCAGGGCTGCATGGAGCTGGCCGCCATCCTGGCCCAGGCCCCGGCGGTGGATTCGGTCACCGACATGAAGCTCCGCTTCTCCATGCCGGCGGCCATCTGCTCCTACTGCCTCAGCGAAACGCGGATCGGGAACAAGTATCAGAAAGGCAACGTGAAAAAGGTGAAATTCGGAGGGGCCCATGGGGGCTGACGCGATTCTGGCCGGGCTGAAACGGCTCACGGTCACGGCGGGGCGGGACAAATCCGGCGCGGCCGAGGCCCGGAACATCGACTTTCGGGTGGGGGAGATTTCCGCGCTGCTGGGACCCACCGGTTCGGGAAAGAGCCGCTTCCTGGCCGACATCGAATCCATGGCCGACGGCGACACGCCCACGGCCCGGCGGCTGCTGCTGGACGGCCAAGCGCCGTCCCCGGACCACCGGTTCGCGCTCCAGGGACGGCTGGTGGCCCAGCTCACCCAAAACATGAACTTCGTGATGGACATGGGCGCTGGCGACTTCATCCGGACCCACGCCGAAAGCCGGGAGGTGGCCGATCCCTCGGCCGCGGCGGAACGGGTGCTGGAGGCGGCCAACCGGCTGGCCGGGGAGCCCTTCCGGCCGGAAACCCAGTTGACCGCGCTGTCCGGCGGTCAGTCCCGCGCGTTGATGATCGCCGACACGGCGCTCTTGAGCGTCTCGCCGGTGTTGCTCATCGACGAAATCGAAAACGCCGGCGTGGACAAGCGCCGGGCTCTGGACCTGCTCCTGGGCAGCGAAAAAATCATCGTCATCGCCACCCACGACCCGGTGCTGGCCCTCTCGGCGGACCGGCGGCTGGTGTTCGAGAACGGCGCGGTGAAACAGGTGCTGCGCCGGACCGAGGGCGAAGAGAAATTGCTGGCGGAGATGGTGGAAACGGAAAAGCGCTGGTCGGAGGTGCGGGGGGCGTTGCGGCGGGGAGTGGCGGTGGAGCGAGCGGGCGACTTGGAAGATCGTCCGTCGCCCAAAGGTTCTAGGCATGTTTGAATAGTCGCCAGGATTGACACGGTTCCCAAAAAGCAACGAAGTTGCCATGAATCGAATTTGATCACCACTTCAGACTGGAAATCCAAAACAAAAAATGGCCCAGCCATCCCCATCCAAACCCAACCCCATGCACGTCACCGCCGCCGTTATCTTCCAAGATGGAAAGGTGCTGGTGGCCCGGCGCGCGCCGGGATTCCGGCACGCGGGCGGCTGGGAATTTCCCGGCGGGAAGATCGAGCCGGGGGAGTCGCCGGAAAGCTGTCTGGCCCGGGAACTGGCCGAGGAATTCGGCATTGCCGCGCGGGTGGGGCGGCTTGTGGCCCGGAGCGATTACGCCTACGATTTCGCCACCGTTCGCATCCACGCCTACGAGGTGGAATGGACTTCCGGCGAAATGGTCCCCCGCGACCACGACGCCGTCGCGTGGGTGCGGCCAAAGGAACTTTTGACGGTAGACCTCCTTCCCGCCGATCTGCCCATCGCCCGGCGGATCGTGGAGATGGCGGGGACCGGCCGAAACGCGATATAGCCGCAACCTTTCCATTGGGGGTGGCAACCCAGGAGACGAAACGGCGAATTTTTCTTGTCATCCGCGACGGTTCGGTTAGAATAACCCCGTTCCGTCCCGACCAGGGGACGCCCCGGGATTCCTAAACGGAGTTGGCCATGATAGTGATGATCGGATCGGAAAAAGGCGGCACCGGCAAAACCACCTTGGCCACCAACCTGGCCGCCATGCGGGCAAGGGAGGGGCGGGACGTGATGTTGCTGGACACCGACGTGCAGGGCTCCGCCACCTACTGGTGCCGCGTCCGCGACGACGCCGGAACCGAGCCGTCCATCTTCTGCACCCAAATTTTCGGCCGCGTGGACGGCGAAGCGACCAAACTCTCCCGGAAATTCGACGACATCATCATCGACAGCGGCGGGAGGGATTCCGAGGAATTGCGCAGCGGCCTGCTGGTGGCGGATCGGGTCTACGTGCCCATGGCCCCCAGCCAGTTCGACCTTTGGTCGCTGACCTCCATGGCCGCCATGGTTCGCAAGGCCGGGACGCTGAACCCGGAAATGCGGGCCAGGATCGTCATCAACCGGGCCTCCACCAATCCCTCCGTGACCGAAACCGAGGAAGCGCGGGAAGCCATGGCCGAACTTGAAGGCCTTGGGCTGTCCGACACCCTGATCCGCGACCGGATCGCCTTCCGACGCGCCACCCGGGAGGGCCTCGGCGTGGCGGAAATGAAGGGCAAGGACGCCAAGGCCGTTTCCGAAATCACCGAACTGTATCGCGAGGTGTTCCGTGACGGAAAATAGCGACAAAAAGACAGACAAAAAGAAGAGCGCCCTGAAGATGACGCCCCCGGGCAAGCCGGCGGATGGGCATGCGGCGACCCCGAAAACCGGCGGCGACCCCGAAAACCGGGACCGTTTTATCGACGAGGCGCGCTGGTCGCGGCGCAAAACGTCGGTCGAGCCGGTGGACCCCGGCGAAACGTCCCCGAAAAAGCCGTCAACGCCGCCTCCCCCCAATCCGTTCTCTCTTGCCGAACTTCCCGGGCCTTGGGGAAATTTCTGGAAGGCCGCCATGGATTTTCAGGTGGGGCTGCTCCGCAACGCCACCCGCTATTCCCCGATGGGCCTGGCGCTGGACGTCCGCCTCTGGTCCGGCGCGCTGGACGAAATGATCCATCAAATGGCCGCCGAGGACCCCGAGAGAGAAGCCCGGGTGGTGACCGAAGCGGCCAGCTACGGCACCCAGTTAAATGCCATCATGGACGTGTTGGACCAGCTGATCGACCGGTTGAGCCCGGAAAAGAACGACGCCGAAGAATTGCGACGGGCCATTGCGCGGTTCCGGGAACTGAAGGACCGCATCACCGCTCTTTGATTGCAATTCCGAAGCGGCCCCCTCCCCAAAACAAAAGCGGCGGTCAGGGTTTATGGCCCTTTTCCGCCGCTTTGATCATCTTTTCGCCATGTTTCGCGGGGGAAACCGCGGGGCGGGATCCGACCACGCACTGCTTATCCGGGAACGTCCATTCCCATGTCGCAACCCAGATGAGGATCGGGGTTTTCGCACTGGAAATTCCAGGACCGGGTGTCCTGATGCCCCTGCTCGCGTTCGTCGTCCGACTCGATGTAATTCTGCACCTTCTCGCGCTTGGTATTCTCGGCCATGGGTCATTCCTCCATGTGGGTTGTCGGAAAAAATCCCCCCCCTGGACATCCAGGGCGGCAAAACATTGAAACCGTTGACAAAGAACCGGGTCTTCGAGCGGCCCATTGGGCGTGGATGAATCAAAAAACGGTTCATCCGTCCGCCGTCGCCTTGTTTGCTTCCAATGGTCGCTTGTCCGACCATCCATCTTCAAAACGAGGTTGGATTGTTATCCAGGAACGTCGACTCCCGGATCGCAACCAAGATTGGGGTCCGGCTTCTCGCATTCCTGAATGTTCTTCCGGGTGTCCAGGTGTCCTTCCTCGCGCTCTTCATCGGATTCGATGTAATTTTCAACCTTGCCGGTTTTGTCTTTTTCGCCCATTGTCATGCCTCCTTGGCTCTGGGTTGGGTTTTCCCTCTTCGTCGTTGGAGGGAAAGTAAACCGGCTTTTTGCCGTGTCAACAAATTTTCGGGTTGCAAAAAATCCAAACTCTGGTATCGTTGGGAACGACACGCTTTCAAATTCCGATTAAAATGCTAAAATACTTCATTATTCCGTTGACAGACTGAATGAGGTTCGCCGTCTCCCATCCCGAAAAAAGCCGGCCGCGAGAACTCGCGGCCGGCTTTTTTCGGTAAACGGGGTTCCGACGGGCTACATTGTCCGGGAGCACTTCCCGTTGCAGCCGCACCCGGCGGGCGGTCCGGAAAATCCGCCGGCGCCCTTGGGAATTCCGTTGGGCCGGACGCATCCGGCCGACATCAGCTTTTGCACCCGGTCGCTTTTGCATTCCGGACACGCCGGGTCCGGATCGCAGCAGGATTTGGCCAGGGACTCAAACTGATGGTTGCACTCCGCACATTGGTACTCGTATAACGGCATGAGATTCCTCCGACTCTTTTGGTTTGTTCCAAAAACGGGAGCTTCCCGTTGGTTTTTGGGCAAGATAACCGATAATCCCGACCAAGACAAGCCGGGCGGGGACCTTTCCGGCCTCCGATTTCGGGAACGATCGGCCGGGCAACTTCACGCGGAGACGCAATGGACATCCGAAAAGCCACCATCCCGGACATCCCGGCCATTCACAAGTTGTTGCACGCCCACGCGGGCGAAGGCGACCTGGCGCCCCGTCCCCTCAGTCGCCTCTACGATCATCTGCGGGATTTCAGCGTCGCGGTCGATCTGGAAAACGGAACGGTGGCGGGCTGTTGCGCCCTTCAATTCTGCTGGGAAACCTTGGCCGAAATCCGCTCACTGGTGGTCTCGCCGCCCTACCGCCGACAAGGAATCGCATCCCGTCTGGTGGAAATCTGCATGGCCGAGGCCCGGGACTTCGGCATCACCCGACTGTTCTGCCTGACCTTCAAGCCGGAATTCTTCGGCCGCTTCGGCTTTGCCGCCATCGATCGGGCCGAATTGCCGGTCAACATCTGGTCGGACTGCATACTGTGCGTGCGCTTCCCCGATTGCGAGGGCATCGCCATGATGCACGACCTGACCGCCGAGCAAGAGTAGGGGATCGGCCTCGAAAACCCGGAATCATTCCCACTCGAACGTTCCGCGGTCGATGACCACCTCCCCGGTTTCCGCGTTCACGGTCCGCCAGACCGCGCGGCAGTCGCCGGCCCGCCAGATGCGCGTCTCGATGGGGGTTCCCGGATACAAGGGCCGGGAAAAGCGGCAGCCCATTTTCCGGACGCGCTCGGGCTCCCCCGGAATCAATCCGGCGATCAAGGCCCGGCAGGCGAAGCCGTGGGTGCAGAGGCCGTGCATGATCGGCCGGTCGAACCCCGCCAGCGCCGCAAATTCCGGGTCCACGTGCAGGTCGAACGTGTCGCCGGATAGGCGATAAAGGAGCGGCTGATCGGGACCCGGCCGATCGGCCATGACGAACTCCGGCGGCGTTTCGGGAATCTCCATGGCGTTTTTGGGCGCGTCGGGCCCGCCAAAGCCGCCGTCCAGTCGGGCGAAAAGCGTCATGGTGCTGGTGAACAGCGGTCCGATCGCCTCATCCGCCGTTTCGCTTTGGGCCACCACCAGGGCGCCTTTGCCCGCGCCCTTGTCGAAGAAATCGGTGATGGTTCCCTCGGTTCGAAGGGTTCCCTCCGCGGGCAACGGTCGATGGAAGCTCAATTCCTGCTCGCCGTGCAGAATTCCCGCCAAGTTCACCCCGGCCTCGACGGCGGCCCGGAAGAAAAATTCAAAAATCAGCGCGGCCGAAAAACTGGGAATCACCTTCAGCCGCTTTTCGTGGCAATATTCCAGCTCGGAAAACCCCGCCCCCACGCCCAGGGCGTACAAAACCGTGTCCTTCCAGTGATAACGCCGCTCCAGGGGACCGATGATATTCCCCTTCGCCGCCAGATTCAACGCCATTGCCTCACCTCCTCGCTCGATCCCCGCCAGATCGGATCGCCGCTGAAAAAACGATTGACATGGTTTTGGGCCGCCTCCAGCCGCCCGCTTCGGTGAACCCGCTTCATCAGTTTTCGCCCGCCCACCAGCGAAGGGCCGAAATAGGTCCAGAACGCCTTCATCCGTCCCAACAGATGGCCGGGGCCTTCCAATCTCTGGCCGTAGGCCGCCATCAGGGCGTCGTGAAACGCCCGGAAGCGGGCCGCCGCGTCCGCCGGAACGGGCCGCCCTCGCAACCGGGAGGCCAGAAACGGATCGGCCACGGCCCCTCGCCCGACCATCCAGCCGGCAACGCCGGGGAACCGCTCCCGCAGCCGATCCAGGGACTCCGGAGTTCGAATGTCGCCGCTGTAGACCACCGGATGAGCCGATTCGGCCAGAAACCGGGCGAAACCGTCCAAATCCGGCTCGCCCTCGTACATCTGCGTGGAAACCCGGGGATGGACCGTCATCTCCGCCAGCGGATACCGGTTGCAAACCGGCAGAAACCCGTCCATCTCGTCGGCGGAATACCGTCCCAGCCGGGTTTTGATGGAAAGCTTCCCGGGGAAGTTTGGGATCACCCGGTCCAGGAAAGCCTCGATTCGGTCCGGCGTCGGCAACAGCCCCGACCCCCGCCCCTTCTTGGCCACCATGGGAAAGGGGCAGCCCAGATTCCAGTTGACGGAGGGATAGCCCCAATCGAACAGCCGCCGGGCCATGGCCAGGAAGTCTTCGGGCCGGTTTCCCAGAAGCTGGGGCTCCACCGGCAGAGCCCGATTTTCCGCCGGGTCCAGCTCGCGCAGCAGCCGGTCCGGAACCCGCTCGTTGCGGATCGTGGGGACGAACGGGGCCATGGCCCGGTCAAATCCCTCGAAAAACCGGGACCAGACTTGCCGGAAAACCAAGTCGGTATGGCCCCGAAGCGGGGCGAGAATCAATTCCATAAATGAAAAAAAAGCGCCTCCCCCCGAAAGGAGAGGCGCTTGCCGTTTGGGTCTGCGAAAAGGGGCGGATCAGTGGTGCTCGTCGCCGTGGCCGGCGCCCTTGCCCTTGGCCGTGTCCACGGCCGCCTTGACGACGCAGTAGGTGAGGCCCAGGCCGATGATCGCCAGCGCGTACCAGAGGGCGCCCATGAAGAGCATATGCCCTCCGTCCCACATCCATTCGAAAAAACCCGGAAACATGTGGTCTCCTCCTTCGGCCGGGGGTTAGTATTCGGTCGGGTTCAATTCCCGCTCCTGCGGAAACACCGGAAGATACCGGTAGGACAGCGCCACCAGAATCACGCCGTAGGCCACCGGAAGAATCGTGGTGGCGACTTCCTGCCAGCTCGGCATGTACAGTGCCCAGTTGTCGAAGGGCATGACGGGAACGGCCATCACCTGGAGGACCATGACCCAGCGGTTTACGCAGACGCCGATGCAGGCCAGAGTGAAGGCGACCACCCGAAGGATCGGATTTTTCCGAGTGGCGGGAACAACCAGAATCAGGGCGGGGACAATGCCGCCGAGCACAAGCTCCAGGACCAGGATCCAGACGCCGTACAGGGCGTTGTTGGAATAAAATTCCATGAAGGTAAAGCCCATCGACGGCGCGGTGACGGTGGCCCAGTACCAGGTGTCGGCGATCTTCGCGACCATGTAGGTGGCCATCATCCAGCCGGAAATCTTGGCCAGCAGGTTCACCACGTTTTCCGACACCAGCTTTTTGCCCGTCACCGCCTCGGTGAGCTTGGTCATCAAAAGGGTGAAGCAGGGGCCGTAGGCCGCGGCGGACCAGGTGAACAAAAAGAAGGTCCACGGCCAGACGAAAACGCCCTCCCGGAAGCCAAAGGGGCGGCCGTAGAGCACGCCGGCCACGCCGCCCAGGGAGCCCTGGTGGAAGAAGGACAGAAAGGCGCCGGTGGCGGCGAAGACGGCCATGACGCCGTGAAGGTTGTGGGAGAGATTGTGGAAGAAGGGCACTTTGTCCAGCTGACGATTTTCCAGCACCAGCGGCAGATATTCGATGGAGAGCACCGCAAAGTAGCAGGAGAGGCAGAAGGCCACTTCGGTGAGCATGGAGTGGACGTTGGCGTGCCAGAAAATAAACCAGGAACGCAACGGCTGGCCCACGTCGATGGCCAGGATGAGCAACGCCGAACTGTAGCAGATGAAGCCCAGCAACACGGCGTAATTGATGATGTTTTTTAGTTCGTCCTTGCCGACGATGTATTTGAGGAAACCGGTGAAAAAGGCGCCGCCCCCCAGGGCGATGACCGCCAGGTCCGCCCAGATCCAGAGGGCGAAACCGTAATAATCGTTCATGCCGGTCTGGTTCAACCCCTTCAGCCAGCACAAGATCATGGCGTAGACGCCCCACAGCAGTACCGCGCCGGCCACCGCGATGAGCAGGGTGAATTTCCCCAGAGAACAGCGTTTCACGCCTTTGGGAAACAATGCGGAATCCATACGAGCTACTCCTCTTCTGGGTCGTTTCGGTTCATTCGAATCGCCGGTCTAGTGTCTGCCGTGCCGCCCCGCGAAAGGGCTTTCGTCGGCCAGGTAATTGTCGCCGGCTTTCCGGACCCACTCCCGGCTCGACAGGTAGTACACCTTGGTGTTGGTGCCCAGCCGCTCCAGCAGACGGAAGGCGTTGGGGTCCTGCTTCATTTTGTAGACGGCGTGCTTCGGGTTGTTCAAATCGCCGAAAGTGATGGCCCCGGCCGGGCAGGCCTGGGCGCAGGCGGTCTGGTATTCCTCCTCCTTCACCTCCCGCCGGCCCTCCATGTAGGCCCGGTCTTTGGCCCGCTGATAGCGGCTGTAGCAGAAGCTGCACTTCTCCACCACGCCGCGCATCCGAACCGACACGTCCGGATTCAGCATTTTTTCCATTCCCGCCGGCCAGACCGGGTCCCACCAGTTGAAGTGGCGGGCATGGTAGGGGCAGGCGGCCATGCAGTACCGGCAGCCGAAGCAACGGGTGTAAATCTGGCTGACGATGCCGGTGCTCCACTCGTAGTCGGTGGCCGTGGCAGGGCAGACGGAAACGCAGGGGGAATGGCCGTCGTGCCCCTCGCAGTGCTGGCAGGGGCGAGGCAGATAGCAGACGTCGGCGTCGGGGAAGGATTTCCCGTTGGTCAGGCGATAGACCTGTATCCAGCTGATGCTGAGCTTCTTGTCCGACTCGTCCTCCCGGAAAGGCACGTTGTTTTCGGCCATGCACGCCACCATGCAGGCGCCGCAGCCCGTGCACTTGTCCAGGTTGACGACCATCCCGAACCGTTTCACGGCTTCGTGTTTGCTTGCTTTGCTCATCGGAACCTCTTCATCCGTTGTCGATTTTTGGCGTTCGGCGGCCGCGCCGGTCAGGCGATGACGAGATTCGCCCGGATGCCCCAGGCGGCGTCAAGACCGGAAACGGGATCGGAAACCGGTTCGATCAGGGAGTTGACGTTGGCGCCCTTGAAGGCCAGGTATTTGGAGCCGGCGGTGTGGCCCAGGCCCCGGGGCATGGCGATCACGCCGGGCAGAATGGCGTCGGAGGTGTGGACCCGAACCCGAACTTCTCCCTTGGGCGTGGACAGCACCGCCAGAACGCCTTCGGCGAGGCCCTGCTTCCCGGCGGTCTTTGTGTTGACTTCCACGAACACGTCGGCTCCCTTCAGGACGTGATCCTCGACGATTTTCATCATGAAGGGAGAATCCGCCGTGCCGCCGTGGGCGAGCCGCATGGAATCGTAGGGGACCAGCAGAAGGGGAAACCGTCCGGGATCGCCCGACATGGGAACCCGGTCGGGACCGCCATTTTCGTCCATCCGGCATTCCTCGGCCATAAAATGAAACTTCTTGTCCTCGGTCCCGAAGGCTTCCTCCAGCGGAATGGGCTCATATCCCTCGTTGGCGTCGTAGCCCTTGTCCAGCATTTTTTTGAACTGCCGGCCCAGGGTTTTTTGCAGGCATTCCTCGTAGTTTTTCCAGGGAAAGGCCGCCGCCGCGGGTTCGCCCAGCTCGCGGGCGATGGCCATCACCGTGTCCCCAACGTGACGAGTGTCGTTTTGGGGCGCCACCACGGGACGGGACAGGCCGATGGTGGGCCGATTGAGTCCCGGCGGGGCCGGCACGTCTTCCCAACGCTCGAAGTGGTTGTGATGGGGCAGAATCAGATCCGCCATTTCGGTGGTTTCGTCCTGGTGGGGGCTGAAGCTGACGATGAAGGGAACGCGACTCAGGGCTTCCTTGGTCGCCGCGGTGTCCGGAAGCGTGTAGACGGGATTGGCGGCGTGGACGAACAGCGCCTGCACCGGCGAATCCTCGGCGTTTTTCAAGAAATTCGGCAGGCGGTGCAACAGACTGGAGGTATGGGGAAAGACTTCTCCCCTCGCGCCGTCCACTCGAGGCCGGGTCAGCCCTTTTTGGGCCACCGCGTCCAGTTCCGGCTCCGGCCAGCGGATGTAGTCGGGCTTCATCATGCCCCAAACGCCGCCGGGCTTGTTGAGGCGTCCGGCCATGGCGTTGAGGGCGTGAACCGCCATGTACTCGTGGACCGCGCCGGGAATGTCGCCTTCCCCCCGGCCGAAAATGGCCACCGGCGCCTTGGCCGCGGCGAAATCCTTGGCCAGGGTTTCGATGGTCCGGGGGCTGACGCCGGTCATTCTGGAAACGGTTCGCGGGCTGAAATTTTTGGCGACCAAGGTCTTGAAGCCGGGCCGGGTTTCGCCGGAGGAATCCTTGTAGTCGGTCATGCCCGTGGTGTATTTTTCCACGAACTCGGCGTCGTAGAGCCCTTCCGCCAGCAAAACGTAGGCCATGCCCAACGCCACCATGGCCTCGGTGCCGGGATTGATCGGAATCCACCGGTCGGCCTTCATGGCGCTGTTGGACATCCGGGGCTCCACCTGGATGAACTTCCCGCCGGTGTCCTTCAGCCGGCTGTGAACCTGGAACATCCGACCCGGAGAGCCCCAGCCGTCCAACACGCCGCTGCCCAGGCTGAGCAGGAAATCGCAGTTTTCCAGATCGAAGCCCGGCATGGCGTCCATGCCGTGCATGAAACGAAAGGCCAAGTCGTAGCCGTCCAGGAAGGAGGGCGACCACATGAAGTTGGGGGAGCCGTAGACGGCGAGGAACCGCTCCAGAAGCGCCGGAACGGTGCCCACGTTTCGATCCACGATACAGGCCAGCGCCTCGGGGTTGCCGGCGGACCGGATGGTCCGCAGCTTGGCGGCGGTTTCGGCGATGGCCTGGTCCCAGGAAATCCGTTGCCACCGGCCTTCGCCCCGTTCCCCCGCCCGCTTCATGGGACCGGGAATGGCCGTGGGTCCGTAAAGATACTGCATGCCCGAAAGACATTGCGGGCAAAGTCCGTCGGGGTTGGCCGGATAGCCCGGCAGCCCTTCGACCTTGACCCCCCGATCGTCGATTTTCCGAACCATCACGCCGCAACCGCCGGCGCACAGGGTGCTGACCGTTTTCACGTAGTTGACGGCGCCGCGGGGCGGCACCGGCGTCCAGGGCCAGGTCTGGGTCCAGATGGAAAGGTCGTCGGTGAGTTTCCAGGGGAGTGGCGAAAGGGCCGTGCCGGCGGCGACGCCGACCCCGAGGGAGAGGAAACTTCTTCTGTCGATTTTCATGGAGTCTACCCCTTAACCTGAATTGAAAAGCTCGCGTCGCTGGAATCGTCCGGCTTCGAGGAGAAAGCCGGTCGACCGGTGGTTATTGATGGCATTTGAAACATCCGCCCTTGCCGGTCTGCACGCTGTCCTGGGCCACGTCGCCCGCGATGTGGCACTCGGCGCAGTCGTCCATTTTCATCCGATCCCAGGTGTTTTTCTTGAATCCGGCGATATTGTAGCCCCAGATGTCCCGGCTGTAGCCCGTGATCCGGTTCTCCTGGTAGGGCTTCAGGCTGGTGGAGTTTCCGATATCTCCATGGCAGGTGGCGCATTCCATCTCGCCCATTTTGACGTGGGCGGCGTGGGAAAAAAAGACGCAGTCGGGCTGGCGGGAATAAATCTTCCAATCCACCTCCCGGTTGGGCAAGACGTAATCGTAATAGAAGGTTCTTTCGTCGTCGTCCACGTCCATCGGGTCGGCGTGGCATTCGATGCACTGGTCGAGCGTGGGGGTCCCCGCGTAGCTTCCGTCTTCCCGAAAGAAATGGCAGCTTTCGCAACCATTGCTGACCAGTCCATTGTGAAGCTGATGGTTGAAGTCAAACGGCTGCGGCTTTTCGGAGTAGAGAAGTTTTGGAAAAATAACCCACCCGAAAATCAGGCTGGCGACCAGTCCGACGACGAAGAATAGGATGGCGAACCCTTTCTCGTCGGGGACTCCGGTTTTTGTGTCGTCTGCTTTGCTCATGAAGACTCCATCCACCTTTCGTTATTCGTTTTCCGCGACCGAGAAACCCCGGGTCAGCACGCAATAACCCCCTGCCATTGAAGACAATATAAAACGACCGCAAATTGCGGTCTTGTTACACCATGGGGAATTTTTTTGTCAAGGGCAAATCAGGGAGATTATATTCTTTGCCCCTTCCCGCGCCAAACCTGGAGCGAGAAGGGGCAAAGATATGAATTTTATTTAAATACCGAAGAACAACATCCAAAGAAAGCGGGAAATCCTTCCCTCGGTTTCAAAAATAAATGCCCCCGGCGATCAGGACGCGCCGTAGCTGTGAAGCCCGGGCAGCAGATTCACCCCGAAATAGGTGAACAGCATGGCCAGGAATCCGACGATGGAAATATAGGCGATGCGCCGGCCGCTCCAGCCCCGCATCAGCCGGGCGTGCAGCAGGGTGGCGTAGATGAACCAGGTGATCAGCGACCAGGTTTCCTTGGGGTCCCAGCCCCAATAGCGGCCCCAGGCCGAGTTGGCCCAGACCCCGCCGGTGATGATGCCGGCGGTGAGGAACAGGAAGCCGAACTGGACCATTTTGTAGGTCAGGTCGTCCAGGGTCTCGCCGTCCGGAAAGCTGCCGACGATCCCGCCGCCAACGCCGGCCATGACCGGCTCCCGCTGACGGATAAGGTACATGATGCTGATGCCGAAGGCGACGGTGAACCCGGCGTAGCCCAGGAAGCAGGTGACCACGTGGGCGATGAGCCAGTTGCTTTTGAGGGCGGGAATCAGCGGCTGAATTCGGTCGCTGACGTTCGGGGAAAGGGAGGCGTACGCCATGGTGAGGGTGGCCAGGGGCATGACAAAGGCCCCAATGGCGTGCTTTCTGTGCCGGAATTCAACCCAAAGAAACATTCCGGAGATGCAGACCGCGAAGAAAATCAGCGATTCGTACAGATTGGAAAGCGGGGCGTGGCCATAGCCCAGGCGGGCGATCTCCCACCACCGCAGCAGAATTCCGACAAAGTTGCCCAGGAAGCCCGCCGCGGCCGTCCATTTGGCCATCCGGGCGGGAGCGGGCGTTTTGAAGATCACGGAAACGATGTACAGCACGGCCGACAGGCCGTAGACGAAGGTCACGACGGAAAGAAGAATCGAACTGCTCACGAACATTCCTCACGGCGACCGCTGCTGGGCGGGCGCGGAAAAAGATTGGCGGATTAGGAACCGCCTTCGGGAAACACCCGCAGACGGAACCCATCGGCGGTCGGGGTCATCTCGTGGCCCAGAGGCCCGGCGTCGGCCAGGTCCAGCACCAGCCGGAGGTAGTCCGAATGATTGCCGAGTCGAACCCGTTTCACCAGCGGGCTCTCCACGGCCACGGGAGAGGTCACCTTTCGATCCCATTGTCCGGACAGATCAACGACCAGCTTGGGCGGGTCCGAAAGGGGAAAGATGTGGGTTTGTCGCACCGGGCCGCCGGCCCGGGCGGTCAGTTCAAATTCCCCCGCGACGGAGCGGGGCGCCAGCGCCTCCAGCGTCCGGGGTCCGGAGGGGCTGGGGGGAAGTTCGTCGGCCGAGGCGGAGGGCGAAGGAGGCTCCGGGGAAACCGCGGCCGTCTCGGCGGAGGCCGTCGGCTCGGATTTGGAGACCGGAGGTTCCGGGGCCGGGGATTCCGCGGCCGCATCCGCGTCGGCCGAGGGGCGTCCATCGGGCCCGGCGGCGGCGGCGGGTTCCGGCGCGGCCGCAGATTTGTCGGTTTGGGCCGGGCCGACCGCTAGGGGCAAAACGGCGTCGCCTGGCGCCTCGGAAGCGGTCCGGGGGTCGGCGTCGGCTTCCGAAGGGGCGCTCGCCATGGGCGTCGCGTCCGACGGAAATTCGCCCGCCCCTGGATCGGCGGCGGAATCGGCCGGTTCGCCCTGGGCGAAGGTGGATTCCGCCGGCTCGACGTCATCGACGGCGTCGGATTCCACTTCAGGGCGCATTTCGGAAACGGTTTCGGAGGCGGCTTCGGGGCGGGGAGAGACGGTCGGACGTTCGGCCGGGTCGTAGATTCGCTGGGCCGAGCGATGGGTGGGCACCGGCAGGGTGTGGGATTCTTCCGGAGTTTCGGCGGAATCGCCCGTTCGAGAGGGCTTCGGACCCCAAAAGGGCAGCGAGAAGAATCCGACGATCAGCAGAACCGCCAGCAACGCGCCCAGCTTCGCCTTGGCGGTCTTCCATGGGTTTTCCAGCCGCCAGAAGCGGCTCCAGCAGTCTTTGCAACGATACGGGGCGCGGGGCGCGACGTACCGGAGCGCCTTTTCCATCCCGCGCCGGTGGGAGGCGGTCACATTTGCACTGCCGCAAACGGGGCATTCCATACAGAAGTCTCCGGACGGATCAGCGGATTCGGGAACAACACCCGGTTGTTCTACGACAGGATGCCAAAAACATCAACCGTATTTAGCGCCGGCCCCATGGAAAGCCGGCGGGCGGCGACGGCCCGTTTCACGAGTCGGAGGTTGCGGGCGGTTTGGCCCCCAGCGCCTCGGCCAGCCGGCGGGCAACCCGATCCACCTCCCGCCGCATCCCCCGGCGATCCTTGCCGGCGGCGCCGGAAACCCAAACCCGGCATCCCTTCGGGTCGGGAACAATTTCGACGCAAAGCTGGCGGTGGCTGGTGAAGAAGGTCACGTAACAGCCCAGGATCATCAACGTAAACCCAAGATAGACCACCGGAACGCCGGGGTCTCGGGTCACCTGGAGGCCGGTGTAGAACCGTTGCGGAAACTCCGCCACCGTGATGACGAATCGGCTTTCCTGGCGCATCCGGTCGAAGCGCGGGAACCGCACCGGCAGCCGCACCTCCTCCGGCTCCCCATTCGGCGGCGTCACCGTCAGCAACAGGGTCTGGCCCAGGTCCTGCTGCCCCATGAACCGAAAATTGTCCTGAACGTCTTTTAGCACCAAGGTCCCGCCGCCCTCCGGAAGGGTCAAGGGCTCGCCGGGCCGGGCGGTGCGGCGGTATTCCATGCCGCTGGCCTTGCTGGTCAGGACCAGGGGAATGCCCGCGCCGGAAAGGGTGGCCAGATCGGCCGGCATCTGCCCGTAGCTGGACTGGAAGATGTTGATTCCCTCAAACCGCAGCGGATCGTTGACGATGACGTCTTTTTGCTTTAAAACCTCCCCCTCGCGCAACAGGGTGAGGCTGGAGCGGAATTCCTTGGGGCGGCCGCCCTCGTAGAAGCTGACCTCGAAATCGTCGCAACGGATGGAAAATGGAATCTGGCGCGCGCCGTCCTCGTTGCGCAGTTGAACCGTGTTCACCGCCTCCCCTTCGGGGATGTTGACGAAGCCGTCAAACCCGAAAATGGATCCCACCAGCGCGCCGATGAGCAACAGCAGCACGCTGAGGTGGACGATGTAGACGCCCAGTCGGGTCCAACGGCCACTTTCGGCGAACACCGCCGCTCCGCCGCCGGCCGGCTCGGCGCGAGAATAGCGGAATCGTCGCCCGACGATCGCCTCGATGGCCGGGCGGGCCTCCTCCACCGTTTGCTCCGCCCGGATTTCGGGACGGTGGGACAATTTTTGAAAGCGGGCCAGCCGGAAGGTGGGCCTCCGAACGAAAAGAATTCGGCGCAGGGCGTGGAGCCGGTCGATGGAACAGACGGCAATGTTGGCGGCCAGCAACAGAATCATCAGCTGGAACCACCAGGAATGGTACATGTCGAAGATGTCCAGGGCATACAGAATCCGAAAGCCGACTTCCCCAAACCTTTGGTGATACAGTTCCAGCGATTCGTTCTGGGGGATGAGGGTCCCCAAAATGGAAGTCGCGGCCAACGCCAACAGCACGACGACGGTCAATCGCATGGAGGATAGAAAGTCCCAGATCGATCGGATAAACACTGGATATTTTTGGATTTTTTCCATTTTCTTGTTTGATTCCTTTCTTCGTGGCGTAAGAGCGGCGTTTATAGCAGAGCACCGTCTCGGAATCAACCGGAACCCATCCTTATCATCCGGCCACTTGACAACCGTTCCATCCGCAACATTTTTTATCCGGATTTTTGTACGAAAATCGGTCCCCGACCCGGCGTC
>JBKHDD010000093.1:0-18367 GCA_046541515.1 Desulfococcaceae bacterium | reverse complement strand
ACCTTGGACAGCCGCAAGGCCATTTCGGGGCTTATCCCCGATCTTCCATTCAGCAGGGCCGAAAAGGTGTTCCGGGTGACGCCAAGGGCCTTGGCCGCCTCGGTGACGGCCAGGCTTAGCGGTTCTACGCAGAACTCCCCTATGATTTCGCCCGGGTGGGGCGAATTGCGCATCGCCATTTTTCCCCCTAATGGCAATCTTCCAAATTCACCCCGAAGACGTCGCCGCTTTCCATGGTGTCGGTTTCCACAACCCCGGCCGCCGCCTTTTCCTTCGCAACCCGCCGCAACAACCGCACGGCCGCCGGGTCGTCCAGATTTTCAATCTGCTCGATCGGCATGGTCGTTCCTTTCCATCGTCATCAGGCGATTGGCAATCATAAAAATACCATCTCGCCGCCGGGGCGATAAATCTCTTGGCTTGTTCCGAAAAACACCCGAAAGGGCGATCAATCCCTTTCAACCGAAGGAACATGGGAGCCCGCTTCAGCGGGCTTTTCCGGATTGAGCTGGGGGATTCATCCCCAGCGGCCCCGAAACGCCGCCCTCACAAAAAATATTTCCACGGCCGCATTTCCCCCCGCTCCAGCGCCTTCCGCTTCCCGATACAGGCCATGCAGTTGCACCCGGTCTCCAGCGGGTGCGGCCCCTTTTTCACCGCAAGCTCCACGGCCGCCTCCATCATTTCAAAAACCAGCCGCCGGGCATTGGCCTGTTCAATTTCCAGCTTTTCTTCCGGGGTCATAGGAAAAACGTTCCCTTCGTCGGCGAAGCGTCCAGGTTTTCCTTCAGCAGTTTACGGATTCGATCTTCCCGCCCGAATTTCCGGCCGAATTCCAGCAGCCGATCCCGCCGGAGCGGTTCAAACCACTTCGGAAGGCGTTTTCCCCGGATGTGCTTTAACAGCGCGATGACGTCCCCCTCGTCGTGTTCCCGGCGTGTCGGATCGTTGGCCGCGGCCATGAGTTTCAGAACGATGTAATCCGTCGGCTGAATCACCGGAACGCTTCCGATCAAATCGTCCGAAACGCGGATTCGCCGGGCCAACAGCTCCCGCCCCGCCTCCGTCTGGACGAACATCACGTCCACCTTTCCCAACACGCCCATTTCCGAATCCAGTTGGGCAAAGCTACCGGTTTCCTGGAAGCAAGCAAACCCAAGTTCCTGGAGCATCGCCAGCAACGGGCCGCGCCGGTCTTCCCCGGTCAGCAGGTCGATGTCCGCCGTGAACCGGGGCAGACCATACGTGCCCAAGGCCATTGCGCCGATGGCGGTGAAAGGGATTTCCCGTTCATCACATCCGCAGACAATCAGCGAAAGCATGTTGTGGAGTTTTTGCTCGATCATGGCATTTCCCATCAGCCTGGGCTTTGGGTTTGCAGCCTCCCAAACCCAAAATTAACCGCAATTTCGATTACTTTGGATTGAAAAAAGGTCCTCCCCGCAGGTTTGCCGCGAGGGCGAATGCAATTTGCCCCTACCCTGAATTCCCAGCTGAATAGCATTGGAATTAACCGCCTCCGCATTATTTGTAAATCCCCATCCCGTTCCCCCGAAAAATCACCCCTCCCTGCACGCCCCGAAACCTGCCCCAACCTCTCCCCGTTTTCCCCCTGGAAAATTCCCCCCATCCATGGCAAAATCGCCACTCCGTTTTCGGCCGCAATGTTCCGCCGCTTCCCCCGGCCGCGCCATCTTCCACCCCAATCCCCAGGAAGGATCGCCATGGGTCCCCAATCCATCAGCCAAGAATTTATTCGCGAAAAGGTCGCCATCAGCGAAGCCATGTTCAAAAAGGGCCAACGGCTTTACGAGTACGGGGCCTTCGCCTGCGCGGAGTGCGATCCGGAAAAGGGGACCTTCGTCTACGACGTGGACGGCAGCTACGGCGATTACGTGACCCGCGTCCAATTCCTCAAAGACCACGCTATCGACTATTCCTGCGACTGCCCCTACCCCGGCAAGGGCTGCAAACACGCCGTGGCCGTCATGCTGGACGTGCGCGACCGGCTCCGGGGCTGGACGCCCGCCGTCCCCGGCCGCAAAGAGCCGAAGCCCGAAGAAGCCCCCGAGCCGCCGCCCGCCGAGGATTATCTCACCGCCGACGAAATCCGCGCCCAGGCGCTGGAGGACCGGAAAAAGCGGGCCCGCACCGAGGAGCTGATCCTCCACCCCGGCGACATGTTCAAGGGCGAGCACCTCGTGGAAACCCCGCAGGGCAAGCAGTACGAAGTGGTCCTCCACGATCCCAAGGCCGGCCGGGGCCATTGCTCCTGCCCGGACTACGACACCAACCAGCTTGGAACCTGCAAGCACATCCTCTTCGTCTCCAACCGGCTGCAAAAACGGTCCGACTTCGACGAACAGGTCGCCGAGGAGCGGTTTCCCTTCGTGGACATCCACTGGGACGGCGTCCACGAAACGCCCGCGCTCTTCTCCGAGCGGCCCGAGCCGGAAATCGCGGAGATCGCCGAAACCCTCCGGAACGCCTTCGACGCCGACGGCCGCTTCGCCGGGCCGGACATGGCCGCCTTCCTCCCCGTCCTCAACCGGGTCAAGGACAGCAAACGGGTCCGGGTTCAGGAGACGGTGCTCCGCCGGCTGGACGACGCGCTCATCGACCGGCAACTGGAGGAGCTGTCCCAATCCGGCGTCCCGCCGCTGGAGAGCCTGCGCACCGAGCTATATCCCTACCAAGCCGAGGGCGTGAAGTTCGGCCTCTTCCGCAAGGCCGCCCTCATCGGCGACGAGATGGGCCTGGGCAAAACCCTCCAGGCCATCGTTCTGGCGGTGCTGAAAAAGCAAATCTTCGGCTTCGACCGGGTGCTGGTGGTCACCGTCGCTTCCCTCAAGGAGCAATGGAAGCGGGAGATCGAGCGGTTCACCGACGAAACCGGCGTGGTGGTGGCCGGCGCCGCCCAGCAACGCCAAGACACCTACCGGAACGATCCGGCCCTGTTCAAAATCACCAACTACGAAGCCGTGCTCCGGGACGTGACCGTGCTGGCCGAGTTCAAGCCGGACCTGGTGATTCTGGACGAGGCCCAGCGGATCAAAAATTTCAACACCAAAACCGCCGACGCCGTCAAGCAGGTACCCCGCCGCCACGCCCTGGTCCTCACCGGTACCCCGCTGGAAAACAAGCTGGAAGACGTCTACTCCATCGTCCAGTTTCTCGATCCCTATCTGCTGTCGCCGCTGTGGCGCTTCGCGGCGGACCATTTCATGTTGAGCCGGGCCAAAAAGGGCAAAATCGTGGGCTACCGCAACCTGGACAAGCTCCACCAGAAGCTGAAACCGCTGGTCATCCGGCGGCGCAAGGAGGAGGTGCTTTCCGAGCTGCCGGACCAGATGGTCAACACCTACTACCTGGAGCTGACCGACACCCAGCGGAAAATCCACGCCGGATACGCTTCCATGCTCATGCCGCTGCTCAACAAAAAATACCTGACGCCCATGGACCTGCGGCGGATCCAGGAGCTGATGTTGAAAATGCGGATGGTCTGCGATTCCACCTATCTGGTGGACCGCAAAACCCACATCTCGCCCAAGCTTAAGGAATTGGAAGGAATCCTGGACGAGCTGGTGGTGCAGGGCGGCCGCAAGGCGGTGATCTTCAGCGAGTGGACCACCATGACCTTCCTCATCGGAAAATACCTCTCCGACACCGGCATTCCCTTCGTGGAGCTGACCGGAAAGGTGCCGGTGAAAAAGCGGCAGGCGCTCATCGACGAATTTTCGGAGAATCCCGACTGCAAGGTCTTTCTCTCCACCGACGCCGGCGGCACCGGTTTGAACCTCCAGGCGGCCGACTGCGTGATCAATTTCGAGCTTCCCTGGAACCCCGCCCGCATGAACCAGCGAATCGGCCGGGTGAACCGGATCGGCCAGACCAGCCGCTGCGTCAACGTGGTCAATCTGGTCAGCAAGTTGAGCATCGAGGAGAAAATCCTGGCCGGCATTCAGCTCAAAACCGAGCTGTTCGAAGGCGTCTTCGACGGCGGGCCGGACATGGTGGAATTCTCCCGGGAGCGCCGCAACCAAATGCTCAACCAGCTCCGGGAGATGATGGGCGACCTGCCCGCCGAGGACGAGCGCCCCGCCGGAGAAGCCCCGGCCGAAGAAATCCCGGAAGACGCGCCCCATTTCCTCAACCCCGAAGCGCTGAAAGAGCGGGAGCAGCAATCCCTCTTCGCCGACGAGGAAGCCGCCGACGATTTCCACGCCGCCCCCGAATCCGAGGCGGGAGAAACGGAATCCGAGCGAATCGCGGCACGGTCCGCCACCGGAGGGGGCCACGGCCGTTCCGGCGCGGCCATCCTGGCGGAACAGCCGCCGGAAAAGGTGGAAGAAGTCCTCAACTCCGGCATGTCCTTCATCGGCGGCCTCCTGGAAATGGCCACCGGCCAGAAAATCCAATCCACCGGCGGCGACGACCGCATGATCCATATCGACCGCGAGACGGGGGAGGTTACGATGAAATTTAAGTTGCCGGGGTTTTGAGGTTCCCCTTTTGTCCTAATATCGTTCATTTAGCCGGGCACGTGGTAGGGGCGAATCGCATTCGCCCTTGGTCAATCTGGCACGATTTACCAGTTGAAATTCCAAAGTGAACGGTATTGCCTTTTGTCCCCAGTTTTTCCAAATCTTTTGATGTTCTCTGGGATGTTTACATTTCATCATGTACCGGGTAATTTTATCCAAACAAGCACGAAATACGCTCAAGAAAATGCCGGGCGCCATGGCGGAAAGGACAAGGCGAAAGATGGAGGAAATCGCCAAGAATCCATATGCGGTTTGTTCCGATGTATCCCCTTTGCGGGAAAGACCGGGATTCCGTGTACGGGTCGGGAATTACCGGGCGGTTTTCACCGTCCAGGATGAAATCCTTCAAGTTTTCGTGATCAAAATCGGCCCCAGAGGAGATGTGTACAAATGAATCCTCAATTTATTGAAAAGAACGGAAAGCCGGAATACGTCGTTCTTCCGTTTGATGAATACAAGGCATTGCGGGATGAGCTGGAAGAACTCCAGGACATCCGCGATTTCGACGAAACCCAGGCCCGGATTCGAGAAGGAAAAGAGGAAGCGATACCGGCAGAATTCGTGTATCGGATGGTGCGCGGAGAAAGTTCCATTAAGGTCTGGCGAGAATACCGGGAATGGACGGAGAAGGCGCTGGCGGAAGCCGTTGGAATTGACGAATCCCACCTGGCCCAAATCGAAACCGGCGAGATCGACCCCTCCGCCAAAACCGTAAAACGGATTGCCGAGGCGCTGAAAGTGGATATGGATGATCTGATCTAACAATCTAAATTTTCATTCATTTTCTCGTTCCCAGGCTCTGTCTGGGAATGCTTTCCGCAAGGCTCTGCCTTGCGTGAGACGGGAGGCGGAGCCTCCGGGAAGCGTCGCGAGGCAAAGCCTCGCAACGAGAGGGAAGAATGGTGACGATCGCGAGACCAATGTTTATTTTTTTGAAAGTAACCGAAAACCATCCGCAAGTGATCGGTGCCTGGGAAAAGTCTTCAATCAAAACAATGGAATGGATTTGAAAAAAGACGATTTGAGTGAAAGGGAGGTGTTTTAATGAGCCCGTACCTGCTCCGTGAAAAGATGGAAGAGGAAATTGAAAAAGTTCCGGAAGAACAGTGGCAAGAATTGTTGGAATTGATTCAGTCCTTCCGAGAGCGAAACCAAGTGGAAACTTCGCCGGACCCCCAAAGAATTATGCGCTTTGCGGGATGTTGGAACGATATGAGCGATGACGAATTAACGGAATTCCTTGACGAGATTTACCAGCGTCGTGCCAACAGCTTTCGAGGTCGGGAAGAGTATTTTGAAACCCTCCTTGATTGATACGGATATCCTTTCCTATTTCATGAAAGACATGGAACCCGTTGTTTCCCGGTTTCAAGCCTATCTTGAAAAAATGGGGAAAATCAATCTGAGCATTGTCACCTACTATGAAATTATCAGCGGTTTGAAACATAAGCGGTCCTGGAAAAAGCTGGGATTTTTCCAGGGTTTTGTTGAGGAAAACAGGGTTTTGCCGTTGACACCATCCTCCGTCGGCATTTCGTCCGATGTTTACGCAAATTTGCGCCATCAAGGATGTCCGATCGACAATATGGATTTGCTGATTGCGGGTGTGGCCATTTCCAATGGCCTTGTTCTTGTCACGCATAATAAACGGCATTTCGGCCGAATCGACGGTCTCGAATTGGCCGATTGGTCGGTCCCGCTTTTTGGCGTTTGAGGAATTTCCATTTTTTTGGGAAAAGTGCGAGGTTCCCTTTTCTCTTTACCAAGCTCTGCCTTGCGTGACGGGAGGCGGAGCCTCCATCTCGTTGCGAGGCGAAGCCTCGCAACGAGATGGAGGATTTGAGATTCGCGCTCGAACCAGAAGCCAACCATCCCGACGTCCCGCCATCCGCAAAATTCGCTATCCTCCCCCTCTTGCCGCCTTGACACCTCCCCGCCATTCCCATAATTTCAAAAGTTCACGCACCCCGAGAAAATCCGGGGGTTTTCTTTTTTTGATTTGGAGACCAACATGACCCAACAAGCCGCGACGGTCGTCATGGCGGCGGGCCGGGGCAGCCGGATGAAAGCCTACGACGGCAACAAAACGTTGTTGCCGCTGATCCCCGGCAAATCGCCCTTCGTGGGCGAACGGCCCATCCTTCGGCACATACTGTCTTCCGTTCCCCCCGGCCCCAAGGCGCTCATCGTCAATTATTGCCGAGAGGACGTGGAGGCGGCAACCGCCGGGATGGGCCTGATGTACTGCCTTCAGCCGGAACTCAACGGCACCGGCGGCGCGGTGCTGGCGGCCCGGGACTTCCTGGCGGGCCAGACCGCCGAAAAGGTCGTCGTCACCATGGGCGACGTGCCGTTCGTGAAGCCGGAAACCTACGCCCGTCTGCTGGACGACTTGGAAAATCACCCCATGGTGGCGCTGGGCTTTCAGCCGGCGGACAAAAAACAGTACGGCGTGTTGGAAATCGACGGCGACCGGGTGGAACGGATCACCGAGCACAAATATTGGAAAGACTATCCGGCGGAACGCCAAAACGCCCTCACCGTCTGCAACGCCGGCATTTACGCGGCCAACCGGAAAGCCCTGCTGGACTACCTGCCGATCCTCGAATCCCGCCCGCAAATCGTGCAAAAGGAACGGGAGGGCCAGATGGTGGACATCAAAGAATATTTCCTCACCGACATCGCCGAATACATGACCGCCGACGGCCTTTCAGTGGGTTTCGCCCTGGCCGAGGATGAAATGGAAACCATGGGCGTGGACGATCCCGACGCCTTGGCACGGGCCCAGCGGCATTATCGGACGCTGATCGGCTGAACCGAACGGAACCGAATCGAAAGGAACGGACCGCCGGACCGGCGAATTCAACGGATTTTGGTGCGGGGCGGGCGACGGCCGGTTCGCGGGATTCCCCGCTTCCATCGGATTCCATTCGATACCGCCCCATTCCACCGGTCCACGGATGGCCTTCCCGGCCGCCCCGCGCCCGCAACACCGGCCCCTTCCTTCACTGGAGCGCCGTCCCATGAGCGACATCGCCCCCCGGACCACCGATCCCGAGGCCACCGGCAACGAGGACCTGGAAGCCCACATCAAGGTCTACCACGAGCTGATGGCCCGAAAGGTCCGGGACATCCTGCTCGTCTCCACGCCCTACGACGCCTTCATCCTGGAGGAGGACGGCAGCCTCACCTCCAAAATCATCCACGAATACCGGGGCCTGAACTTGAGCAGCCCCCCCCGGCTCACGAAAGCCGCCTCCGGGGCCGAAGCCCTCCAAAAGCTGGCCGAACGATCCTTCGACCTGATCATCACCATGCCCAACCTGGCGGACATGGACACCGTTTCCCTGGTCTGGAAGATCAAGGGGGTTCATCCCAAGGTCCCGGTCATCCTGCTGGCCCACAGCCCCCGGGACATCCCGGACGAGCCCGACGCCTGCACCGCCATCGAGGACATGCACGTCTGGACCGGAGACGCCAACCTGCTGATGGCGCTGATCAAATCGGTGGAAGACCGGATCAACGTGGCGGCGGACACCCGGCTGGCCATGGTGCGCGTGCTCCTGCTGGTGGAGGACTCCCCGCTGTATCGCTCCTTTTTTCTGCCCGTCATCTACCGGGTGTTGGTCAAGCAGACGCTTTCCGTGCTGGAAGAAGGACTCAACGAGGAGCACCGTCTGTTGAAAATGCGGGCTCGGCCCAAAATTCTCGTGGCGGAAAACTACGAGGACGGCCTCCGGCTGTTCCAGCAATACAAGCCCTACGTCTTCGGCGTCATCACCGACACCCGCTTTCCCATGGAATGCGTGAAAACCGCCGACGCCGGCTTCCGGCTGCTGTCGGACATCCGGGCCGAAGTTCCCTATCTACCCTCCCTCATGCTTTCCAGCGAGCCGGAAAACCAGGAACGGGCGGAGCGGGAGGGCGTGGTCTTTTTCCACAAGGAGGCGTCCGATCTTCAGGCCCGGATCGAGGATTTTTTCCGGGACTACCTGGGCTTCGGCGATTTCGTCTTCCGCCGGGCCGACCGGTCGGAGCTGGGGCGGGCGGGCAATTTGCGCCAGTTGGAAAAACTGGCGCCGAAGATTCCCGACGAGCCGTTGCGCTATCACGCGGAGCGGAACCACTTTGCCAACTGGCTCATGGCTCGGTCCGAAGTGGCCCTGGCCTCCCGGTTCAGCCGCAAGCGGGTGGACGACTTCCCGGACGTCGCCGCCATGCGCCGCTACATCGTGGAAAGCATTCACGCCCTTCGCCGCTGCCAACAGCGGGGCGTGGTGGTCCAGTTCGACCCCGACGCCTTCGACCCGGACGTGGCCGATTTCGTCAAGATCGGCTCCGGCTCCCTGGGCGGAAAAGCCCGGGGGCTGGCCTTCGTCTCCAGCATGTTGGGCGGCACCGCCGACCTGCGCAACCGCTACGCCAAGGCCGGTCTGCGGCTGATGATCCCCAAAACGCTGGTGATTTCCACCGACGGCTTCGAGTCGTTTCGGGAGAAAAACGGGCTGGTCCTGGCCGATCTGGAAGACTGCTCCGACCGGGAAATCCAGGCCCGGTTTCAAAAGGCCGACCTGCCGGTCTGGCTGTACCGCCATCTCGAAGCGTTTTTGAAGCGGGTCACCGGCCCGGTGTCGGTCCGCTCCTCCAGCCTCCTGGAAGACGCCCACATCCAGTCCTACGCCGGGCTGTACAAAACCTACATGATCCCCAACACCCACGCGGATTTCTTCGTCCGGCTGCACCATCTCATCAGCGCCGTCAAAATGGTCTACGCCTCCACCTACTTCGAAAAGCCCCGCCGGTTCGCCGACCGGGTGGCCCGCCATTTCCGGGACGACAGCATGGCGGTGATCATCCAGCAGCTTGCGGGCGGGGAGCAGGGCGACCATTTTTACCCGGCCATCACCGGCGTGGCCCAGTCGCGGAACGTCTACCCGGTGGGCCGAATGCGCCCGGAGGACGGCGTGGCCCGGATCGCCCTGGGGCTGGGCCAGGTTTTGGAAGAAGACGACGTGGCCCTGCGCTTCTGCCCGCGCCATCCCAATTTTCTGCCCCAATTTTCCGCGACGAACGACATTTTGGAAAACGCCCAGCGGGAGTTTTACGCGCTTCAGGTGCGCAATTATCCGGACCGGCTGGAGATTTCCGAGGTCGGCAATCTGGTGCGGCGGGAGGTGGCCGACGCCGAGGACGAATATCCGGTCCAGGCCCTCTCCAGCACCTACGATCCCGCGGACGGCCGCATTCGGGACACCGGCTTCGGCACCGGTCCCAAGCTGCTCGCCTTCGCGCCGATTTTAAAGCACGGCGCCATTCCGTTGCCCGAGCTGCTGACCGAGGTGCTGGCGCTGGGGGAAAAGGGCATGGGCTGCCCGGTGGAAATCGAGTTCGCGCTGGATTTGCAGCCCAAGCGGAACACCTTTTTTCTGTTGCAAATCCGGCCCATGGCGGCGGGGGAAGAGGCCCAGGACGTGGCCATCCGCGAGGCGGAAATTTCCAGCGCCTTCTGCGTGTCCACCCATTCCCTGGGCCACGGCCGGGACGGCCGCATGGCCGACATCGTCTACGTGCGGCGGGAGGGATTCGACCCGGCGGCCACGGCCCAAATCGCCCGGGAGATCGGAAGCCTGAACGGGGCGTTGGTCCGGGAGGGCCGCCCCTATCTGCTGGCCGGGCCGGGGCGCTGGGGGACGGCGGACCGGTGGCTGGGGATTCCGGTGACCTGGGGCGACATCAACGGCGTGGGCGCGATGATCGAAGTGCGCGACGGCCGCCTCCCCGCCGACGCCTCCCAGGGCTCCCACTTCTTCCAGAAAATCACGTCCCGGGGCATTCACTACGTCACATTGGAACCGGAAAAAGGCGACTTCTTCGACTGGGAATGGCTGGACGGATTGTCGGCGGAAAGGGAGACGACGTTTTTAAGGCACGTTCGGCTGGAGAAGCCGTTTTTGTTGAAAAATGATGGACGGACGGCGCGGTGTGCGATGGTGGCGGGACGAGGGGGCAACGGAACAGGCGATCCGGAATGAAGGAATTCCAATCCCGGATTGGGTTTACCGACCGAATTCCCATATCGTCCCGAGTTGCGGGCCGGAGCGGCCGAACGCTGCTCGGCTGGAAACAATCGACGAGCACAACCGGTCGCTCCCGGGCGTGGACATTCATCCCAATCCCCTCGATTCGGCCGGCGCCGATCCCCGGAATCTACCGAAGAAGTTTCGATTTCCTTTTCCTCCGTCGGGCGGGCCGCCGGCCCCACCGAAAAGGAGTCCTGGAAAATCCGCAATAGCTTGAGATTCTGCCGGGAGATCGCTTTGCAGTTGCCGATGAGGGCGTAATAGAGAATGCACAATGGGGCGCGGGAGGGGCGTTGTCCTGAATCCGCCGAACCTGCCGCTCGTCCAGCCCCCGGGCGAGCTGGTTGAGCCGCTCGTCCTGGCCCGCCACCTCCGCGTGGCCCACCGTCCCGTCTTTCTTCGGCGCCTGTTCCATGGTGGACAATCACCGCGCCGGCCACCACCAGAGACGCCGCCCCCCGAGCCGAAGGAAGAGTTCAGAAAATTGACGGCGCCGTCGCTCGCGCCCACGATCACGTCCAGCGCGGCGCAGACCATCAGCGGCGCCACGACCACCAGATACGGGTCCATCGACATAAATTTTTCCCCCGATGCGTGCCATTCCCCAGAGGATCGGAGCCCGTCGCCCGTAAAACCGCCCCTGGGTTCCCCCCGGAAAGCCGAAGCCGTCGACCCCCGTCCGTCCACCGGAATCCGCCCTCAACATACGAGAAGGAAGCCCTCCGGAAGGATCGGTCCGCGACGCCAGCCGCCCAACGCGGCGGGCCATGGGCATCCTGTCAAGGTTCGCGGAGGACGGCGCGACGGGCGGACGGATTCTTTCGGATTTCCAAGCCCAAAGGGCCGCCGCCGCGACGGAAAAGCGACGGGGCCGCCCGGCGGGATATGGAACGGATGAAGCGAAAGATGGGCATCCGGGACCGAAATTTTTTCGGTTCGAAGACGCCCGCCCAACCCAAGGAAACGCTTTCGAATTCTTCGCCGGTCCCCTTCGCGCTCGCCGGAATACCCCCGATCCCCCATTGCAATCGGATGGTTTCTACGGTAAAAGCTCCTCTCGTATCCGGGACGTTTTCCCCCGGAACCACCAACCTAAGTGATTGAATTTTATTGTTATTCAAACCAGAACCATCGGCGGCGCGACTTCTCCAAGAGCCGGTTTTTCATCCCTTGCACCCGCCCAGAACCGCCGCCGCCCCGGCGGACCGCCCCCGAGCGAGGATCCTCCATGGACAAGATGAAACGCATCCATTTGGACGAGTTGCCGGAACCCTGCCGGCGGGACATTCGCCGCTTTTTCCAGAAGCCCCACTGGGACGCCGAATCCGACCCGGGGGGCTGCCCGGAGTTGTATCGAAATCCGGAAGACTATATCGTTCTGGCCAGCCGCACCGGGGCGGGGACCCAGGCCAACGGATGGCAGGCCTCGTTTCTCCACAAATCCGACGTCGAGACCTTTCAATCCTACCACCCCGATTTCCGGACGGCCTACCTTCGGGTGACCGGCGTAAACGGGCGGCTGCGATGCCGCACCGCGCCGGTCTGGAATCCGATGCCCCCGGAAGCCCGGGCCCACGAGGGAGGAAACCGATGAAATTTTCCGAAGCCCGCATGGGGCGCGTGTTTGTGATTCGGCTGGAAGACGGCGACGTGGTGCACGAATGCATCGAGAATTTCGCGCGGGAGCAAGGCGTGCGTGCGGCCGCCATGGTGATCGTCGGCGGCGCCGATCGGGCAAGCCGTCTGGTGGTGGGGCCGAAGGAGGGCCGGAAGTCCCCGGTGACGCCCATGGTGCGGGAGCTGGACGACGTTCACGAGGTGGCGGGGACCGGAACGCTGTTCCCGGACGAAGACGGAAATCCGCTGCTGCACATGCACATGGCCTGCGGCCGGGACGCCGAGGCCCGGGTGGGCTGCATTCGGGAAGGCGTGCGCGTTTGGCAGGTGATGGAGGTGGTGATGTGGGAAATCGCCGAAACCTCGGCGGTCCGGGCCATGGACCCGGGGGTGGGGCTGAAACTCCTGCGGCCCTGATCGCCCTGGAATCCATCCGCCCCGTCGCCCGGCGATCCCACCCAAGCGATCCGAGAGAACCGAAAACGGGAGAAAGACCATGCCGCGAATGCTGGGCATGACATTGGCGCTGGCTTTGGCGACGGGTTGCGTCGCCCAGGAAAACAAAGTCCACTTTAAGGAATTTCAGTGGGAAAACCGGCTGTTGCTGGTGTTCACCCGGCCCGGCGCGCCCGCGGATTTTGAAGAGCGCGTTGTGGATCACTTCGACAAGCTGGAGGCGGAACTGGACGATCGCGACATGCTCTATTTCATTATTCCGCCAACCGGCGACGCCGTCCGCTCAAACTGGAAACGCGCCGACGAATTCGATTACGACGCCATCCGCGAAAAGTACAATCCGGCCGGCGAACAGTTTACGGTCATCGTCGTCGGGAAGGACAGCGGCATCAAATACCGCCGCGAAGACCAGTTCGACCTTGCGGAAATCTTCACCCTGATCGACGGCATGCCCATGCGGCAGCGAGAACTGAAGGTGAAGGAGCGGCGGCCGCGCCTGGATTGACGCGTGTGCATCAGCCCGGCGTGTTGCCACAGACGGATGAAGGTGAAGGAGCGGCGGCCGCGCCTGGATTGACGCGGCGGCGGAGTGGAAAGTCGGCGGTGAACACGGGAAGTGGCCGGAACCCGTTCCCGCCGCTCCCGCGAGAAATTTCAAGCCTCCGACGCTCCGCGGACCCAGCCCGGCCGCCGTCCGGGTTCCGAGGGTTCTATTTATAGTAGACCAGCGCCTCCCGGAAGGCTTCATTCAACCCGCCGATGGCGTTTTCCATGGACTTCCGTCGCTCGCCGAACTCTCCCTCTCCGGCTTTTCGCATTCCCTGAAGCCGACTCTCCACTTCCCGTTGCTTATCCAATACCTTTTGGAAATGGTGGGCGCCGGGCGAATCGCCACCCGCGTCATCCGAAGCGAGTTTCCCCTCGATGTCCTTCATTCGCCGGGTCCAACCGTCCAGATATTCCGCCATCTGATCGATGTAGGCCTGGCGGCCTTCCTCCGCCTGGGGCTGGGTCAGCTCCGACTTGAGATCGTCCACCCGCTGGCTCCAGCTCTTCAGATGCTCCGCCATCTGTTCCAAATACCACTGCGTTTCACTCATGGTTCGTCCTCCTCCGGTGTCGAGGTTCCAGACCCTTGTCCGTCATTCCCTCCAAACCTACCGGGATCACAGGCAAATTTGGAATAAGGAAAACCCTGTATTCCCCGCCCGGATGGCCATTAGCCGGAAAGACCCCGCCCCATCGCCTTCTGGAGGTTCCGGTCGAAAGCCCCGGGACGGGCCGGGAAAGTAAGGGATCGCGCGGCGTCGGAATACAGGTTTCGCCCCATTTTCCCTCTCCGCCCCGCCTGCAATCATCCCCCGCATGATCTGGACATTTCTCCGCGACATTCACTTGGGGTTCGTTTCGCCGTCGCTCCCGCCCTCGGAGGCCGCCCGATGAAGGACGCGCCTCGAAATTCGTCCGACGCCAAGCGCCGGGAGGGCGCGGTGCGATCGATCCGCGGCGGCGTGGTGGACGTTCGGTTTCCGGCCAGGCTCCCGCCGATCCACACGCTAATCGAGGCCGGCGAGGCGGTGCTGGAAGTCATCGCCCACGTCTCCGACGACACCGTCCGCTGCATCGGCCTCACGGACACCCAGGGGCTGGCCCACGGCGAAACGGCCCGGGACACCGGAGGACCGCTCAAGGTTCCCGTGGGAAAGGAGCTGCTGGGCCGGGCCTTCAACGTCTTTGGCGAGCCCATCGACCGGCGCGAACCCCTGGACGAGGCCGAGCGCCGCTCCATCCACCAGCCGCCCGCATCCCTGGACCGCCAGTCGGTCGGAACCGAGGTCTTCGAAACCGGCCTCAAGGTGCTCGACCTGCTCTCCCCCCTGGAACGGGGCGGGAAGACCGGGCTCTTCGGCGGCGCGGGGGTGGGCAAAACCGTTCTCATCATGGAAATGATCCACAACATGGTGGGCGAACACGAAGGTTCCAGCCTCTTCTGCGGCATCGGGGAACGGTGCCGGGAGGGCGAGGAGCTGTACCGCGAGATGGACGAAGCCGGGGTGCTGGACCAGACGGTCATGCTCTTCGGCCAGATGAACGAGCCGCCCGGGGCCCGGTTCCGGGTGGGTCACGCGGCCCTGACCATGGCGGAATATCTGCGCGACGACCTGGGCCGGGACGTGCTGCTGCTCATCGACAACATCTTCCGCTTCATCCAGGCGGGCATGGAGGTTTCCGGCCTCATGGGTCGTCTGCCCTCGCGCCTGGGCTATCAGCCCACCCTGGCCACCGAGCTGGCCGGGCTGGAGGAGCGCATCTGCAACACCCAATCCGGCGCCATCACCTCGGTCCAGGCGGTCTACGTGCCGGCGGACGATTTCACCGACCCGGCCGCCGTCCACGCCTTCGGCCACCTTTCCGCCTCCATCGTCCTCTCCCGAAAACGGGCCAGCGAGGGGCTCTATCCGGCGGTGGACCCGCTCCAGTCCAATTCCAACATGCTGGTGCCCCACATCGTGGGGGAACGCCATTACGAGATCGCCCAGGCGGTTCGAAGCACCTTGTCCGAATACGAGGACCTCAAGGACATCATCGCCATGCTCGGCATCGAGGAACTCTCCCGGAACGACCGGGCCACGGTGCGCCGGGCCCGGCGGCTGGAACGGTTCCTCACCCAGCCCTTCTTCGTCACCGAGGCGTTCACCGGGCTGGAAGGCCGCACCGTCTCCCTGGAAGACACGCTGACCGGCTGCGAACGGATTCTGAACGACGAATTCGCGGAGGTGGGCGAGCGGAAACTCTACATGATCGGCGACATCTTGGAGGCGGAATCATGATGAACCTGCGGATTCTGCTGCCCACCCGGGTGGCGGTGGACGAACCGGCCGCCCGAATCGGCGCCGAGGGCGGGGGCGGTTCGTTCACCCTCCTGCCCCGCCATCTCGACATGGTGGCCGCGCTGGACCCGGGGATTCTCCACTTCGAGAACGAAGACGGCGAAACGGTTTACCTGGCCGTGGACACCGGAACTCTCGTGAAACGCGGGGCGGACGTCCACGTTTCCACCCGGCGGGCGGTGCGCGGACCGGAGCTGGAGGATTTGCAACGGACGGTGGCCGAGGAATTCGAGGTGCTGGACGATCGGGAACGGCGAGCCCGCTCCGCCGCCGCCAAGGTGGAGGCGGGATTCGTGCGCCGATTTCTGGAACTGCAAAGCGGACGGGGGCGCTGATGGCCGGCCGACGCGCTTCCGATCGACGCGATTCCAATCAACGGGATTCCGATCGACGGGATTCCGGCCGCCGCGACCCCGACCGGGAATTCGCCGACCGGATCGCCCGCCGCCAGTCCCGAAAGCTCCGGGCGAAGCGGGAAGGCGACCGGGGCCCCTGGTTCGGCCTGGGCATGTTCGGCCTCGTGGGCTGGTCGGTGGCCATTCCCTCGGTGCTCGGCGCGCTGCTGGGCGTCTGGCTCGACAAGGCGTTCCCCGGTCCCCGCTCCTGGACCCTCATGCTGCTCTTCGTCGGCGTGGTCTGCGGCTGCGCCATGGCCTGGTTCTGGGTGCGGCGGGAGGGAGAAGCGGCCCGCCGTCCGGAGGATTTCCCCTGATGGAACAGATGGGCCGGATCGATCCGATCGGCCTGATCCAAATCGCGCTCGCCCTGGTCGGCGGTGCCGGGATCGGCCTTTTCCATTTCGGCGGCCTCTGGTGGACCGTCCGCCGGATCGGGGAGCGGAAAAACCCGGTGGCATTGCTGCTGGCCAGTCAGTTCCTGCGCACCGGTCTGACGGTCGCGCTGCTTTATCTCTTGGCCGGTTCCGCCTGGGAGCGGCTGCTGGCCGCGGTGGCGGGGCTGCTGATCGTCCGCCGCGTCATGGCCAGGCGGCTGGGGCCGATTCCGGAGGGAACCGCCGCCCCGGCCAACGGAAAGGTCTGATTCCATGGATTTGAAAGACATCAGCCCGGACGCGGTGGTGCTCTGGTCCCGGGGACCTTTGGAAATCAACGCCACCCTGGTCTACACCTGGGGCGTCATGCTGCTCATGGTGGGCGGATCGTGGCTCGTCACCCGCAAGCTGTCCGATTCCGAGCGGATTCCCCGGTGGCAGAACCTGCTGGAAGTGGTGGTGACCGGCGTCCGCGACCAGATCGAGGAGATCACGAACCAACAGCCGGGCCGATTTCTGCCCTTTTTGGGCACCTTGTTCCTCTTCATTCTGATCTGCAACCTGCTGACGGTGGTTCCCGGATACGTGTCGCCCACCGCCTCGCTGTCCACCACGGCGGGGCTGGCCATTTGCGTCTTCGTGTCGGTGCCGCTGTTCGGCATTCGGGACCGGGGACTGATCGGCTATCTGCGGCAGTACGTCCGGCCCAACGTCTTCATGCTGCCCTTCAACGTCATGGGCGAGCTGTCCCGGACCCTGGCCTTGGCGGTGCGGCTGTTCGGCAACCTGATGAGCGGCACGAAAATCGTCGCCATCCTGCTGGCGGTCGCCCCCTTTTTCTTCCCCATCCTCATGCGGCTGCTGGGGCTGCTCACCGGGGTTATCCAGGCCTATATCTTCGCGGTGCTGGCGGCCGTCTATATCGCGTCGGCGATGAAAGCCCGCCGGGAAACCGCCACGAAAGGAGAAAACTGAATGGATCTTGTCAGCATCGTCGCGCTGGCCTCGGTCATCACCTCCGGCCTGACCATCGGCATCGGCGCCATCGGGCCGGCCCTGGGCGAGGGCCGCGCCGTGGCCAGCGCCCTGAGCGCCATGGCCCAGCAGCCCGACGAAACCAACACCATCACCCGCACCCTGTTCGTGGGGCTGGCCATGATCGAATCCACGGCCATCTACTGCTTCGTGATTTCCATGATTCTGATTTTCGCCAATCCCTTCTGGGATTACGCGCTGCAACAGGCCGGAGGATAACCATGAAGCGGAAACCGGCCCAACATCCGTCCCGGGAGCGGCCATGTTGATCGATCCGATCACGGTTATCGCCCAGATCGTCAATTTCCTGATCCTGATGGCCCTGCTCAAGCATTTCCTCTACGACCGGATATTGAACGCCATGGACGCCCGGGAAGAACGAATTCGCTCCCGGCTGGAATCGGCCAAGGAGCGGGAAAAAACGGCCGAGGAGACCCTGGCGAAATACCGGGAGCAACAACGGGAGCTGGAAGAGAAACGCGAGGCGGAGCTGGAAAAGGCCCGCGAGGCCGCCGAAGAACGGCGGAACGAGCTGATCGACCAGGCCCGAAAAAACGTGGACCGGAAACGGGACCAGTGGCGTCGGGCCCTCCGCCAGGACCGGGCGGCGCTGCTCCGCGATCTTCGGAACACCGCCGGCGAGCGGGTCTTCGCCGTCTGCCGAAAGGTGCTGGCCGACCTGGCCGACGCCGACCTCCAGGACCAGGCCGCGCGCCGGTTTCTGGAGCGGCTGAAGGAGACGGAACTGGAAAGCGGCGAGGGGAATATCCTTGTGCGAACCGGCTTCGACCTGGGAACCGAGAACCGGGAACGGCTGGCCGAGGCATTGGGCGTTTCCGTCGACGAACTGGACGTGGAAACCGACGCCGACCTGATTCTGGGCATCGAGGCCCGGATCGGGGATCGGAAGGTGGCCTGGAGCGCCGCCGACTATCTGTCCGAGTTGGAAACCGCGGTTCGGGAACGGCTGGA
>JBKHDD010000092.1:0-18470 GCA_046541515.1 Desulfococcaceae bacterium | reverse complement strand
GATGGTGGTCGCGTCGGCGTCCTGGTCAAAAAGCAGGTTGGCGGCCTTGTAACCTATTGAATTGAAATCGCATAATTTTTCATGCGTAAAGGCTTGCGCGCGGGTCAGCAGGTCGGCGTCGGCCGCCTGGAAGGTATGTCGGATTTTCTCAATAAATAGGCTGTCAAGAGCCAATTCCAGAGTTTCTCGTCCCACTTGCCCGAAATTCCCAGAATCAACAATATGTCAACATATCTATTGGGGTTGCGTCGGCTTATAAAGCCACCTTCACAGATCGTCGGGCAGCAGCAGTCTTCCCAGTTCGATCATCCTGTCGCAATAAGTTTCGACACATCTCAATGCCATCCTGGATGGCAAAAACCGCCCGTTTTCCCACCGGTTGACGGTGGCGTAACTCACCCCGATCTCTCTTGCGAAATCCTCCTGGCTGAGGTCGAGCTGAACCCGGACCTCTTTGATAAGTATCGCAATATCGAACTGTTCGATCCACAAGGTTGATCCTCCCGATCGCTTGCTCGACCTGTCGCCAGGAAACAACTCAACTACAATATAACACATGATACGATATGTGCAAGTGGCGAAGAAAAAAAATTGCTAACATATTGAAATATAAATTTTTTCATGCGCCAAGGGGTGGCAATCGGGTATATCTGTATGCGCCGCCCATTATTCATGACGCAGTTGCTCCGCCTTAGAACTTTGAAATGCCTCATAGTTTGGAATGCCCCGCGAGCGGTTGCGCTTGCCTTAAATGGTCTGGTCCACCCGGCTTTTGATGTAGTCGTAGAGCTACTCAAAGCGCGAAACATGGATGAAGAACGTCTTTGCCTTGAACTTTCGTTGAATGGTGGTGTGAATTTCGGCATGGCTGAAGGGACGTAAACTTCCGTAGCCGGCGTCGGCCTGACGATAATCCTAGCGGCGCTCGATCAGATAGTCGATGTATCCCTTCTTGATGGTGTCCGCGCCGATGAACGGCAGGAAAAGTAATCCGAGGCGTCAAGGCGAAAACAGGTGAAAATGAGGACCTCCCGCCCAAAATCGGCATAAATCGCCACTCTGGAGCGAATAGGCACGTCCTTTTGGTCTTTACAACCTTTCAAACGGACAGAATGATTAAAATATAAGCGCAACACCATGAAAACACGGGAGAAAATAGCGCATCCTGTCCGCTGGCCAATACGTGAGCGAGAAAAAAATCGGTTCGGCGATTGGCGCGGTAATTTCAGGGCTGATGTTGATTTGCCAAGCATTGGAGACCGAAGAGATGTTCAATCATGCAGAGTATTTGTGGCAAATTGAACGGGCGCCCAATCATTCCAGCGGCCGGCGCGGTCTTTCGTTGCGCTCCAGCCCGGGGCGTACGCTGAATTCATCGTAAGCAATTCACACGAACCCATTCCACGGCCAATAACCATTCCGTCAATGGAGCGGTTCGGAGTTCCGCTTCAAGCGGAATCACCGCCCCAGCTCCCGCTCCGGAAATTTCCGCCGAAAGGCGGCCCCCCAAACTCGCGGGCCTTCGCCCCGGCCGCAAAATCATCCTTTCCACGCACATCGATTTCGTCTATATTTTCCCTATACCCATTTGGAAATCAAATTCTTAGGCGGCCATCCCGTTGAAACCCCGTCCCACCACTCCCAAAAACGCCCCGCCCCTCGCCCATCTCAACGGCCAGATCGAGCGGATTACCTATTCCAACGCCGAGAACGGCTACACCGTGGCCAAGGTGCGGGTGTCCGGGCGGTTCGAGCTGGTGACGGTGGTGGGCAACCTCATGGACCCCATGCCCGGGGAAATCCTCAAAATGAAGGGGCGCTGGACCCGGCACGCCCAATACGGGGAACAGTTCCGGGTGGAAACCTACGAAACCGCCGCCCCCGCCACCGTGGTGGGTATTCGCAAATACCTGGGTTCCGGCCTCATTCGGGGCGTGGGCCCCAAAATCGCGGAGCGCATCGTGGACGCCTTTGGCGAGGCCACCCTGGAGGTCATCGAGAAGGACATCCAGGCCCTGACCCAGGTGGAAGGCATCGGCCGCAAGCGCATCGACCAGATCCGCCAAGCCTGGGACGAGCAAAAAGAAATCCGCGAGGTCATGCTCTTTCTTCAGTCCCACGGGGTCAGCGCCGCCTACGCCGCCAAAATCTACAAATTCTACGGAGATCAGGCCCTTCCGGTGGTCCGGGACAATCCCTACCGGCTGGCCATGGACATCTTCGGCATCGGCTTTCTCACCGCCGACCGCATCGCCCAAAAGCTCGGCTTCGCCCACGACGCGCCCCAGCGGGCCGAGGCCGGGATTCTCCACGTTCTCCACGCCATGGCCGACGAAGGCCACGTCTACGCCCCCTACGAAGAATTGATCGCCCGCTGCGTCAACATGCTCCAGCTGGAGCGGGACGGGCTGGTGGACGCCTTCGGCCGCATCGAGCGGGAGCGGCGCATCCGGATCGAGGACATTTCCGACGATTTCGTTCCCAACCAAAAGGCGGTCTACCTCGCCGGCTTCCACGTCGCGGAGAAGGGCATCGCCCGGCGGCTCCAACTTCTTCTCCACGCCCCCCGGGCACTGGAGGTCGGCGATCCCGACGCTTCCCTGGCCGCCGTCTCCGCCGCCATGGGCGTCCAACTGGCGGACCGGCAGGCGGCGGCGATCCGGCAGGCGCTGACGGAGAAGGTGCTGGTCATCACCGGCGGGCCCGGGACCGGGAAGACCACCATCATTCGGGCGGTGCTGGACGTGGTTCCGGCCGCGCCCACCCGGGTCATGCTGGCCGCCCCCACCGGCCGGGCCGCCAAGCGGATGAGCGAGGCCACCGGCCGTCCGGCGGTGACCATTCACCGCCTCCTCAAGTTCAGCCCGAAAAAGGGCGGCTTCGAGCACGCCACCGAAAACCCGCTGCCCGCCGACCTGATCATCGTGGACGAGGCATCCATGATCGACACGGTGCTCATGCATCATTTGCTCAAGGCGGTGCCCGGCACGGCGGCGCTCATCCTGGTGGGGGACGTGCATCAGCTTCCCTCGGTGGGGGCGGGCAACGTGCTGGGCGACGTCATCGACTCCGGCGTGGTGCCGGTGGCGGCGCTCACCGAGATTTTCCGGCAGGCCCGCCAAAGCCGCATCGTGGTCAACGCCCACCGGATTCACCAGGGCCGGATGCCCCGGCTGGACGGCGGCCCCGACCATTCCGACTTTTTTTTCATCCAGCGGGAAGAGCCGGAAGCGGCCGCCGAGGTGATTCTCAAGCTGGTGCGGGAGCGGATTCCAAGTCGGTTTGGCCTGGACCCGGTGGACGACGTGCAGGTGCTGACGCCCATGCACCGGGGCGTGGCGGGCGCGGGGAATTTGAACGCCGTGCTCCAGGAGGCGCTGAACCCCGGGGAGGGCGGCGTGGCCCGGGGCCAGCGGACCTTCCGGCCCGGCGACAAGGTGATGCAGATTCGAAACGATTACGACCGGGCCGTCTTCAACGGAGACGTCGGGCGGGTGGTTTCGGTGGAAACGGAAACGCGAGAGGTGGCCATTCGGTTCGACGGGCGGGAGGTGGTCTACGATTTCAGCGACCTGGACGCCGTGACCCTGGCCTACGCCGTATCGGTGCACAAGGCCCAGGGCTCCGAGTATCCGGCGGTGGTCATGCCGATTCTGATGCAGCACTTCATGCTCTTGCAGCGGAATCTGCTCTACACCGCCGTCACCCGGGGGCGGCGGCTGGTGGTGCTGGTGGGGACGAAACAGGCCCTGGCCATGGCGGTGAAAAACGACAAGACCCGCCGGCGCTGCACCCGGCTGAGGGAACGGCTGGCGGATTGGGGGTGATGGGCGGCGGGGTTGGGCGGAATCCATTTGCCCGGAGCGGATTGGCTTGACGGGGGAACGGAAGCGGGGCGGTTTGGCGGCGGCGCCCGCCGCGCCCGACAAAACCGGCGGCGCCCATTGGGCGCCGCCGAGAATCTTGCGCGTGAAAGCGCCAGGGATTATTTGACCGGCTTCGCCACCGAGCATCCCATTTGATTCATTTGGGTTTCCAGGGCCCGCTGGGCGGCCTCGCAACCGTCCTGGTAGGCCTTGGTCCAGTCCAGGAGAACGCCGCCCAACCGATCGGAATTCCAGGCCGTCTGATCCCAAAACATCCGCATCACTTTCTCCAGCCGCGTCTGCATCACTTCCACGGCGTTAAAGGAGGAGTTGATGGCGGTCTGCTGGAGATCGGTCATCTGTTTTAGCAGATTGCTTTGATCCATCATCTTGAGCAACGGATTGTTCCGCAGGAGGGGGTTTTCCTCCACCAGCTTATTCATCTGTTTCGGGTCCAGCATCTCGTTTACCGTTGGCATTTTGTTGAGCATTGGGTCGATCTCCCTTTTGCCGTGCATGGGTTTCGTCCTCGGCGTCGCCGGAACGAGTGAAGCATTGTCCGAAGTCGGACATCATTTGCTGAAACAGTTCGGTTTGGTTTCGAACCATATCCTGAAACTGATCGGACAGGTCGCCTCGGCCGTTTTTGTCGGCCGCGAGCAGCATTTTCAGGTGGCGGATGGTTTCCTCCTGTTCCGCGCACCGCTCTTTCAGCGTTTCGTACTTTTTGACCAGGGCCAGATGTTCCTCCCGGGGGACGATGCCCATGAGGCCCAGGTAATCTTTGAAGGATTTGTGAAAATCCTCCAAAGATTGGCGATACAGCCGATTGTAATCCTCGCCCTTTTCGGAAACCTTGTCCAGGCCGTAAAATCGGCGGAACGCCGCGGCCATCTCCTCGGTTCCCGGAAGGGTTTTGGGGGCCTTCTCTCCGCCGCCTCCGGATTTCATCCAGCTGAAGAAATCGTCGGTCTGCTTCTTGCTTCGGGCGGCGTTGATTAGAACATTGCCCCAGAATTCCAAAAATTTTTCGTCCATCAACATCCGTTTCCCTTCCGCCGGCCGGCGGCGTCAGGCCGACTCTTCGGTTCCGGAGGGGGTTGGCGTCGTTTTCCGGCGGGACCGAGCGGCCTTGGGCTTGGCGGCCGCGCTCGCCTTTTTCTCGGCGGCAACGGTCTTTTGGGTCGCCTTGGCCTTGGCGCTTTGGGCCGGCTTGGCCGGCGCGTCCGCTTGGTCTTCGGACTCCAGGTCCAGCTGAAACCGAACCGGACCCCGGTGGTTGTTGGGACCGAACCGGGTGTGCAGGGCGCAGGCGGAAGCCGGGTTGGACCAGGACGTGGCGATGGCCACGTGGCCTTTGGGGAAGGCCGCCACTTCCGCGTCGATGTAGTCCAGCGGGGCCAGGGCCGTTTGGGGTTCCACCAGGTCGTCCTGCTCGCCGTAGCAAATCAGCCACTTTATGCCCTTTTCCTTGATGCCCTTGAAGTTCAGGGTCCGATTGAAGAGCTTCACCGGCAAAGTGCCGTCGGGGGTCACCGGCGTGTTGTAGGAGGCGTAGCTCATCTCGGTGATGCCCAAGGGCAGGTCGCTGCGCTCGTTTATCAGCCAGTAGTTGAGGGCGGCGGCGGTGGCGCCGATCTTCACCGGTTGGCCGTTTTTGGGCCGCAGCATCATCAGGTCCCGAAAGAAGGCGACCAGCGGGGATTCCACCTCGATGCTTTTGAGTTTGTAGACCCAGCCCATGAGGTTGCCGTCGGCGACCTGGTTGCCGTTGGGCAGGCGCTTGATGCCGTACTCAAGGTCGTTGAAGCGGGTGGGCAGGCTTTGCAGAAAATTGACCAGGTCCTTGCTTCGGGTGCCGTCCATGGGAGACACGCAGGTGATCAGCGCGTCCACCAGCCCGTCCAGCTCTCCGGAGAGGATGTCGCAAACGGCGGAGAAGCCGCCTTGGCAGTAGCCGTTCAAGGTGACCTTGCGGCCGTGGCGCTTCATGATCTTTTCGCAGAAAAACTTCGTGTCCAGGGCGTCGTCTTCCCCGGTCATCTGTTGCAGGGCCTCGGACTCCTGGATGTTTTTCATCACCCGGATGTAGGTGGGAATTCCCTGATTGGCGAAATTGTGGGTGTAGCTCCGGTTTTCGCCCGGGAGAAAGGCCAGGATGTTGGCCCCCAGCACGAAGGGCGGCATGATGAAAACAGGCTTGCCGTTTTCACGGACCTTTACGTTGGGGTCCGTGGGCATTATCTGATAGAGGACGAATCGGTCGGTCTCGGCGAAACGAACGTCCCGGCCCCGCTCGAAATGGAAGCCAAATTCGGACTCGATTTCGGCGATCGCCTTGGGATAGGTTTGGGCCACCGTCTCCGCGGCGCGGGCCTGCCGTTCCATGTAGTCGTCGATGGCCTCGCCCTCGAGATCGAACAGCGTGTTGAACAGCGCGGCCACGGCGTTGGGGAGTTCTTTTTCGGCGTAGGCGTTCACCGCCCGAAGATCGGCCAGCAGGCTCCGGTTGATGAGGTCCAGGCTGAAGCCGGAAAGGGAAAGGTAGTCCTGGATGTTTTTCAGGGGCGTCTCCTGAAGAATCCGGCATTTCTCAATGTCGCTGAAATATCGGCTGGCGATCCAAAAGGGGCCCAGGAGCTGGTTCACGTACCGGTTGAGGCCGGTGTAGAAGTTTCCGGCGGCGTTCACGCCCGCCGTAAACGTTTTCATGGGAGTGAGAAGCTGTTCCAGAAGCAAGTCCGGGTTGAGTTCCTTCTCCGAGGGTGGGGCTTGGTCGACCATGGGTTCGTCCTCCAGTGATCGCGCCCGGCCTGCGGGGCCGGGCGCGATCGGCAGATTACTCGGCGCTTTTGTCGGTACCGGCGAAGTAGGCTTCCACTTTCTCGAAGTTTTGCTCCACCGCTTCGCGGTATTTGGCGCGGCCTTCCTTGTACGCGTTGATCCAGTTGGTGACCGCCTTCTTGCCTTCCTCGGGCAGCCAGGTGGCCTGTTGCAGAAAAGTATCGACCATTTTTTCGCCCTGCTCCTGCAGGCTGGCCATGGCCTTGAAAGAATTGTCGAAGGTGGCTTTTTGGAAGTCGAGCATTTGCTTAAACAGCTGTTTCTGGTCCATGACGATGATCCTCCTGGGGATGGGAGCGGGTTTACTTGGCGGTGAACATCTCTTCCATGCGGTCGAAGCCTTCGTCCACCGATTTTTTATAGGTTTCCCTGGCTTTTTTGTACATGCCCACGGCGTCGCGGATGCTTTTTTTGGCCTCTTCGGGCATCCAGCTCATCTGCTTGAGCATGGTTTCCGTCATCTGCTCGGTCTGGTCCTGCACCGCACACATGGCGTTAAAGGCGCTGTCAAAAAGGCTGCGCTGATAGGTCAAAACCTGCTTGGGAAACATTCCGGGTTCCATGGTTTCTTCTCCTTCTTTGGTAGGATGAAGGGGTTGGCGGGGCGAATCGGGTTTCGTCCCGCCGTCTTCGCTCGATGATTCCATTTTAATAAAATCCGGGCCAATGTCAAGGGACTTTTTTGCAGTGCACAAAATTTTCGAAGGAAAGCCCGATGGTCTCCATCGGCGGAAAGCCTTGACCTTCATGGCGCTTTGGCCCATAACCGAGAAAAAAATTTTCACAATTTTTGCGATGTGACAAATCGGCGAGGAGGTCCCCCCAATGGCATCGAAGATTACCCTTAAAAAATATCCCAACCGAAGGCTATACGATACTGAAAATTCAAAATATGTCACCCTGATGGACGTGGCCGCCCTCATCAAGGGGGGGCATCAGGTGCAGGTGATCGATCTCAAAACCGACCAGGACGTGACCGCCTTTATCCTGACCCAAATCATCATGGAGCAGGCCAAGAAAAACAACAGCGTCCTTCCGGTTTCCCTGCTCCATCTGATCATCCGGTTCGGCGAAACCGTGCTCAGCGAGTTTTTCGACAAATACCTGGAGCAAAGCATCCAGAGCTATCTGGCCTATCGGCGGAACATGGAGGAGCAGTTTCGCATCTGTCTGGAACTGGGGATCGACCTGTCCTCCGTGGCCGGAAAGACCATGCGAAATTTGACGCCTTTTCAGCCGTTCACGCCCCCCCCGAAAGATAATCCCGACCAAAATGAATGACGACCGTTCATCAAACTTGTGTTCTTCCTTTTGTTGCTGTATGTTTACCCGACAATTCGGAAACCGTCCGGGTAACGAGTTTCCACAAACGCGATGCCCCCAATGCGACCCCAATAGGACAGGAGCGCCTCATGGATCAGGATAACCGGCAGGGAATGGATCCGGCTACGGTGTTTTCGGCCTGGATGAAATCGGCCTCCGGATTTTGGGAAGAAATGTTCAAAATGCAGGCCGGCGGGCAGTCCGACGAAGGCGGGTTTTCCGGGAATCTCCGGTTTCGCCGGTACCGGAAGACGATGGAATCGAGCGCCAAGGTCTTCCAGTCGCTGTTTTCCAGCCTCACCAAACCCGACAACATCGAAGAGATGATGAAGGGGGTGGATTACATCCCGGATTTTTTGATGACCATGGCCCGCCAGAGCTGGGACGGATACGCCGAACTCCAGCGCCAGTTCATGGACCGCGCCGCCAAGATGGGGCAGCAGCCCAAAGCCTACAAATTCGACGACATCGACCAGGAAACTTTCCAGGCCCTGCGGGACATCTACGAGCGGGAGTTCCAGAAATTCCTGAAGGTGCCGGCCCTGGGGCTGACCCGGTTCCACCAGGAGCGGGTCAACGACATGATGGACAAGTACAACCTGTTCCAGACCGCTCTGGGGGAATTTTTATACATGTTCTACGTGCCCATCGAGAAAACGTCGGCCGCCATGCAGGAAAAGGTGGAAGAGATGGCGGAGAAGGGCGAAATTTTCGATAATTTCAAGGATTACTACAATCTTTGGATTCGGACCCTCGAAGGTCATTACATGACCCTGTTGCAGAGCCCGGAATATACGGAAGTGATGGACAAGACCATCGCCCAGCTCGCCGAATATCGGTCGGCCAAGGACAAGGTGATGTACGATTTGCTCTCCAAACTGCCCATTCCCACCAATCGCGACATGGACGAGGTGTACAAAGATCTGTATTTGCTGAAGAAGAAGGTCAACGAACTGTGCAAGCGCATGGACGCCGAAGTCTCGGCCTAACGTCCCTCAAGGAAAGGAGGCCCTTTTATGAGCCAACAGCCGAAAATTGCCGTTGACCTCATCCTTAAAAAGATGGCCGAGCGGGCGGAGCAGGTCAAGGACCGCGCGCAGAAGGCGTCGGACGTCTTGTTTGGACCGCTGGAAACCGACCTGGCGACCACCCCCTACGAAGTGGTCTACACCGAGGACCGGGTCAAGCTGAAGTACTACAGGCCCGAAACGGTGACCCACAAATATCCCCTCCTCATGGTCTATGCCCTCATCAACCGGGAAACCATGCTGGACCTGCAGCCCGGCCGCAGCGTGGTCCAGAGTTTTCTGGAGATGGGCCTCGAAGTCTACATGATCGACTGGGGCTATCCCACCCGCAAGGACCAGTTCCTGGACATCAACGACCACGTCAACGGCTACATGAACAACGTGGTCGATTTCATCCGGAAACGCCACGACATCGACAAGGTCAACCTGATGGGAATATGCATGGGGGGCGCCTTTTCGGTGATGTATTCCTCCCTGCACCCGGAAAAGATTCAGAACCTGGTCACCACCGTCACGCCCACCAATTTCGACACCGACGCCGGTCTGCTTCACATCTGGATGCGAAACAGCCGGGCCGATCAATTGGGATCGCTTTACGGCAACATGCCCGGCGACCTGATGAACCTGGGGTTTTTGTTGCTCAATCCCGCCCGATTGATTCTTGACAAGTATGTCGGTTTTTTCGAAAACATGGACAACCGGGCCTTCGTGGAAAACTTCGTCCGAATGGAGAAATGGATTTTCGACAGTCCGGACGTGCCCGGCGCCACCTTCCGGCAGTTCATCGAGGACTGCTACAAAAGGAACAAGCTCATCAACAGCGAAATGGAGCTGGACGGCCGGCGGGTGGACCTCAAGAACCTCACCATGCCGCTGCTCAACATCTACGGCAAGTTCGACCATCTGGTGCCGCCCCAGGCCTGCGAGCTGCTGACCGAGCGGGTGGGCAGCGAGGACGCCGAAGATCTGGTGCTCAACACCGGCCACATCGGGATTTACGTCAGCTCCAAGTGTCAGAAGCTGTTCGCGCCCAAAATCAACGAATGGCTGAAGGAGCGGGAGGGCACGCCCAAAAAGTTTGCCGCCGGACCGAAGCCCCGGCGGTCCGCCGCCGCCAAGACGGCTTCCGCGACGGCCAAGAAATCCAGGAAGGCGAAAACCGCCTCCGCGGGCACGAAGACGGGGAACGGGCCCGCCAAGAAAACGGCTTCGCGCCGAAAATCATCCACCGGTCAATCCAAGACCGCGTCCGCCGCCGACAAGACGCGGAAGTAGGGGGAGGAACCATGACGATCAAGCGGGACTACTTCAAGACCTTCTGCGCCGTGAGCAAGGCGTTGGGATCGACCCTCAAGCGCGAGGAGCTGCTCGACCGCATCGTCGAAGGGGCCATTGCCGCCATGGACGGCAAGGCCGCCAGCCTGTTTCTCCGGCGGGAGCAGGACGACCTGTTCGTTCCCGTGGCCCAGAAGGGCCTGTCCGACAACTACCTCCACGCCGACCCCTACCGGGCGCGGCCGTTGGCGGATCAGATGGTGAAGGACGGCTACCTGGCCATGGCCGACGTGGAAACCGACCCCCGCGCCGAAAACAAGGCGGCCAAAAAGGCGGAGGGGCTGGCATCCATTCTGGTGGTGCCGGTCATGGCCGAGGACCGGATCATCGGGGTTCTTTCCCTCTACACGGCGGAAAAGCGGGATTTTTCCGAGGAAGAGATCGACTTCCTGCGGGCGCTGGCCGACCAGGGCGGCATCGCCATCCAGAATTCCCGGCTGGTGGACCGGCTGCGCAAGAACGCCACCCTGTTCCGCGGCTTCGCCAAAAACATCAACGCCAGCCTCGACATCAAGCGGATCCTTCACATCCTCACCGCCGACATCGCCGACACCTTTGGCTTAAAGGGCGTCAACATTCGTCTGCTCAACAAGGAGACCGGCACCCTGGACCTGGTGGCCAGCTACGGACTCTCGGAGGCATTTCTGGCCAAAGGGCCGATTTCCAGCGACCGGAGCGTGACCAACGCCCTGCGGGGCGAAACGGTGGCCATCCAGGACGCCCGAAACGACAGCCGGGTGCAGTATCCCGAGGCCATGGAAAAGGAGGGCATCGTCTCCATGTTGGTGGTGCCCATTTCGGTGGGCGACGAAGCCATCGGCGTCATGCGGCTGTGCAGCGACGTGGAGCGGGAGTTCCCCGAGAGCATGGTGATTTTGATGGAGGCGCTGGCCCAGCAGGGCGGCATCGCCATTCAGAACGCCTCCATGTATCTGGCCCTGCAGGAAGACAAGCAAAACCTGGAAGAGGACATTTGGAGTCATCGGCTCTGGTTCTGATCTTTCGATCCCGACGGACCCCAATCGACCTCAATCGAAAGGAATCGCCGGATGAAGGGCAAGACCATCGCGGAAATCAAGGTGGGGGACTTTGCGGAATTTTCCAAAACGGTGTCGGAGACGGACGTCTATCTCTACGCGGGGATTTCCGGGGACTTTAATCCCGCCCACGTCAACGCCGAAGACGCCGCCCAGGGGATGTTCAAGCGGCGCATCGCCCACGGCATGCTGACCGCCGGCTTCATTTCCACCATTCTGGGCACCCAACTGCCGGGGCCGGGCACCATCTACATGAAGCAGAGCCTGGCCTTTCTGGCGCCGGTCTTTTTTGGCGACACCATCACCGCCCGGGCGGAGGTGGTCGAAACGATTCCCGAGAAAAATCGGGTTCGGCTGAAAACCACCTGCGCCAACCAGAAGGGCAAGACGGTGCTGGACGGCGAGGCCGTGGTCATGCCCCCCGCGGGCGACTGACCGGGCGCCGACGTTTCCGTTCCAAATGTTCCCCGGGCCGGCTCGTTCGGCCGGGGCGACGGAAAAAAAACGACGGGGGCGGCGGATTCGATCGAATCCGCCGCCCCCGTCTTGTTTGGTTCGGCGGGCGGTGCGCCGGCCCCCGGGCCGGATCGGTCCCCCACGGCGTTCGTTTTCGGCCGCTGGGCGCGGGGTCGCAGACTTTCTCGCGGTGGATGTCGGGTCACACCACGTTGCCCAGCAGATGGCAGCGGATGCTTTCCTTCAGCTTGCCCTCGGACAGGTTCTCGATGTGGGCCAGACACTCCGGGCAGACGTCCACCACGTTGCTAAAGGTGTAGCTGGTGGGCTCCAACGACATGTGGCCGCAATCTTTGCAGATGGTCGCCACGAACCGGACGCCGATGCCGTACACCGGATCGGGATCGGCCTCCCGCTCCACGCACCAGCGAACCTCCCCCACGTAATGGTCGCTGGCTTCCGGCCAGTAGGGATCGGGGGTGAAGTCGGCCATCCGGATGACCACCCCCTCGCCGGGCGCCATGGGGCGGTTGGCCTCGAAGTACATCCCCCCCACGCTGCTGTTGTGCATCACCGCGGCGCATTCCTCCTCCGTGGTGCAGGGAGTGAACAAAATGGGCGCCTGGAAATGGTTCCGGGTGAAGGATCGTTGGGTGAGAATCCTCATTGCGTACCTCCCTTCTTTCGGTTGGCGGGGTTCCGCCGAAGAAAAAAGGCTTCAGCCCCCGCCGGGAGAAACCGAACGGCGGTCGCGGAGCGCGCGCTTGGGTGGTACGCTGGATTCGGGGGTGGGAAAGGCGAGTTGGCGGCGGCCAGCGAGACTGAAACCGAGCCTTTTTTCGTCAACCATACTGAAATCTTGGGAGGGTGTCAAACGCTTTTTATTAATTTTTGCAATAAATTCCAATAAATGTGCGTTTGCGGCACGGCGGCGAAAAGAAGGACGCAAAATCGGGAGGTGTCGGGACGTTAGCCGGCGGCGCGCCCCGTGCGTCGCAGCATGGCCGCCGCCGGCGGAATGGCCCGCGAGGTCAGACCGGGACGGTTTTCCGGGACTCCAGCCGGGCCTTCAGCGCGGGAAACAGCTCCATGTTGGTATGGGGAAGGAACAGGGCGCTCACGTAGTGGTCCATGTAGGACGGCGTCTCGGACAGCTCGAAATTGGTCATCTTCTGGGTCACCTCCACCACGTCGCGCCGAACCTGGTTGGTGAGCGCGCTCATGCGGGCGCCCATCAGGGAGCCGTTTCCGATGAAGGTGATTTTCCCCGGCTCCATTTCCGGCAGCAGGCCGATGGTCATCGCCTTGGCCAGGTCCACGTAGCTGCCGAATCCGCCCGCCAGGTACACTTGATCCAGATCGGCCAGCGTCAGCCCCACTTCTTCCAGCAGCGTCTGGCAGCCGCTGTAGATGGCCCCCTTGGCCCGGATCAGGTTTTCGATGTCGATTTCGGTCAGCACCACGTCCCGGTCCACTCCGGATTCCGTCTCCTCCCAGGCCAGCACGTATTCCCACACGTCGTTGCGCTTTCGAATGCGGGGCGTGTCCAGCTCCCGATTGTACTTGCCGCTGTTGTCGATGACGCCCATTTCGAACAGGGTGGCCACCATGATGATGAGCCCGGAGCCGCAGATGCCCCGGGGGCGAACCTTGCCGATGGTGATGTTCATGGGCTCCAGGGTGGCGGGATCGATGTTGAAATCCTCGATGGCCCCCTTGGCCGCCCGCATCCCGAATTCAATGCCGCCGCCCTCGAAGGCCGGTCCGGCCGAACAGGCGGCGCAGGCGAACCAGTCCCGGTTGCCCACCACCACCTCGGCGTTGGTGCCGATGTCCATGAACAGGGTCAGTTTTTCGGTGCGGTACATGCCGGAGCCCATCACTCCGGCCACGATGTCGCCGCCCACGTAGCTGGAAACGGCCGGAAAGACCAGGGCGTTGACGTGGTCGGGCAGCTCCAGCCCCAGCCCCCGGGCCGAAACCGGCGGATAGAGGCTGGCGGCGGGCACGTAGGGCGACCGCCGGATGTACCGGGGATTCACCTTCAAAAAGAGCTGGGTCATGGTGGTGTTGCCGGCCAGGGTGATGCTGGTGATTTCGTCGCAGTCGATGGAGGCGCGGCTCACGATTCGCTTGATCACGTTGTTGATGGTCTGAACCACCACATCGTGAAGTCGGTCCAGGCCGCCGGGCTTTTCGGCGTATATGATGCGGGAGATGACGTCCTCGCCGTAGCTGATCTGGCCGTTGAACTCGCCGTGCTCCGCCAGCACCTCCCCGCCGATCAGGTTCAGAAGCTGGCCGTAGACGGTGGTGGTGCCGATGTCCACCGCGATGGCGTAATTCCGGCCGGTGGTGTCGCCGGGCTGGACGTTGATGATGTGGTTTTGGCCGTCGGCCCGCACCGGCCGGGCCAAAGTGGCGGTGACCTTGAAGCCGTCCTCCCGCAGCACGTCGGGGAGTTTCCGAATGACCGGGATGTCCGCCACCATCCGATGCTCGTCGTGGTTGAGTTTGAGGAAGCTGACCAGCCGGGTGACGTCGGGCAGATGGTCCTGGGCGTTGGGCTCCGGCAGCTCCAGGTATATCTTCTCCATGGGGGGCGCGAACAGGCCCTGCTCCTTGAGCTTCTCAAAGTCGAATTCCTGGATGTGGGCGGTGCGGCGGGGCGTGCTCTGGGCGTTGAGCACCGAGGCGTCCACCGAGGATTCCACCGGCACGCGGACGGCGAGGTCGCTTTTTACCGCGGCGCGGCAGGCCAGCCGGTATCCCTTTTCCCGGTCCTCGGCGGAAATCCGCTCCGATTCGCCGCCTTCCACCGTCCCGGACTCGATGAGCACCCGGCACTTCCCGCAAACGCCTTCCCCGCCGCAGGAGGCGTTGATGTGAACCCCGGCCTCCATGGCGGCCCGAATGAGCGGTTCGCCGTCCGCGACTTCGATGGTCTGCTCGTGGGGAAGAAACCTCACCTTGTGCATTCGCATACCCAGCCCTTCTGCCGCCTCGCCCGGCGGCGCTTGTCCGGTTCTCGGTTTATTCCGCAACATGTCTTGTATTGGGGAAAATTAAATCAGCGCCTTCCCAATGTCAACCGGCGTCGGCCAGCTCGTCGAAACGGCACTTCATCAGGATCATGTCGTCCTCGAAGGTGGTTTTCACCTTGTAGGGCAGGGATTTGAACAGCCGGATCATGCCCTTGTTCTCCGGCGAGGTGTAGGCGAAGAGGCCGGCGATGCCGTTTTCCCGGGCCGCCTCGGCCAGCTTGGCCATGATCCGCTTGCCGATGCCCTTTCCCTGATATTTCTTGTGGGTGGTGAAGGCCACCTCCGCCATGTTGCTGGCCGGGTTGAGCAGGTACTCGCCCACGGCGATCACCCGGCCGAAGCCGAATTCCCCCACCAGGGCGATGATGGTCATGTCCTTGACGTAGTCGGTCTGGAGCATCTCGGAGAGGTCGTCCCGGACGAAGCTGTGCTTTTCGTGGAAGAAGCGGGAGATCACGTCTTCCTTGTCCAGGTTGTAGAAATGCTCCTGGATGCGCCGTTCGTCCACCGGCTTGGAGGGCCGGATGGTTACGGTTTCGCCTTCCAATTCGGTGACCTCCTCCAGCTTGACCGGATAGACGCCCTGGAGCGATTCGTTGAGGGTCCGTTCCTCGCCCAGCAGCCCCAGCTCCTTGGCCTGCTTGAAGAGGTCCTCCCGAAAATCGGGGTGGGCGATGCTGATCATGGCCATGGCCCGTTCCTGAAGGCTTTTTCCGTGAAGGTTCACCGCGCCGTATTCGGTCACCACGTAGTGGACGTCGCCCCGGGGCACCACCACCGCCGCCTCCCGCAGTTTTGGGAAAATCCGGCTGCGGTGCTCTTTGATGAAGGTGGAGGTCATCATGATGATGCTCTTTCCGCCCTCGGCCATGTTGGCCCCGCGCACGAAGTCGAGCATGCCGGTGACGCCGGAAAAGTGGTTCTGGGCCAGGGCGTCGGCGGCCACCTGGCCGGTCAGGTCCATGGCCATGGCCACGTTCATGGCCACCATCTTGTTGTGCCGGGCGATCACCGCCGGGTTGTTCACGTAGTCGGAGGGCCGGAAATCCAGGGAGGGGTTGTCGTGGATGAACTCGTAGAGCATTTCGGAGCCGATGGCCGAGGAGCAGACCAGCTTTCCCTCGTTGAAACCTTTTCGCCGGTTGGTGATGACGCCCCGGGCCACCAGATTCATCATGTCCTCGGTGAGGTACTGGGTGTGGATGCCCAAATTTTTTTTTTCGGACAGGGCCAGCAGGGTGGCCTGGGAGGTGACGCCCAGGCCGATTTGGATGGTGGAGCCGTCGTCGATGAGCCGGGAGACCAGCTTGCCGATGGTGTTGGCCGACTCCAGCTCCCCCAGGGGGGCGATGGTCAACAGCTCTTCTTCGTGCTCCACCACGGCGTCCACGTCGTTGGCGTGGAGGAAGCTTTGGCCCAGGGTCCGGGGCATTTTGGGGTTCACCTGGGCGATGACCAGGTCGGCGGAAAGGGCCGCGGCCAGGGTGATGTCCACGGAAACCCCCAGGCTCATCCAGCCGAAATCGTCCGGCGGCGTGGTCTGGATCATGGCCACGTGGATGGGGAGCTGCCGGGTCTTGAAAAGCTTGGGCAGGGCGGAGAGGTTCATGGGCGTGATGAAACGGGCGTTTTCCGCCAGCTGGCGCGTCTGGCCCGAGCCCAGGTAGAAGGAACGGATGTTGAGGCTTTGGCTGCGGCTGCGGCTGGCCACAAGGGTCAGGGGCGTCTGCTCCAGGGCCAGCAGCCGGACGATCTCCAGGTCGGTGAACCGGCCGCTGACGTCGAAGAGGGCTTTGACCAGACGCTGGGGTTCCCCGCTGGAGGAACCGATGAAAACCCGCTGGCCCGGCCGGATCATGCCGATGGCCTCCTCGGCGGTCCGTTTTTTTTCGACGTAATCGTCGGCCCAATAACTTGTGGTCATTACGGCTCCTTTGCATGGGGGACGCGGGACCGGCGCCGGCCGGCCGCTCCGGTGTTTTGAGCAATTCTGACCGAATGTAGCCGATTCGGTCGGGATTGGCAATGGAAAAGGCGGGTTTCGGGCGTGCTGTGTCGCAAACTCAAAGTCGAAGAATTCATTCGGGGGTTCGGCTTGCTTATCCATAAGTTTCTCTAAAAATTTATAATTTTGGTTGGTCTCCCAAAAAAAAATGTGAAGAATAGGCGTTTTTTTAAGGTGCAACGCAACATTGTTTGGCGCCCGCCGGGCGGGCTCGGAGCGCTTTTCAAGTCCCCGATTTCCCGCTCGACCAAGACGATTTGGATTCGCGGCTTTGGATCGCCGGGGGCGCTTTCGGGTAAAATAATTTTAAAAAAAATGAGCGATTGATCGTTTCGCGTGATGAATTTTCATATTCCACGGGAGGAGGCGAGGCGGATTTCAGGAAAAAATTTACCTTTTTTCCGTTTGCTTACCCGTTGAAATCATGGCGCTTCCGCTCGAAACCCGGTTGACAATCTCAGGGTGTTTCAATATAATTCGGCGTTCCGATTTTAGGACAATTCCCGACTTGGGATGCGGAAAGGGAGCCGCGACCCGGGCGGGGCCATTTTAACGACCCAATTAATGACCCGCGGGGGAGAAAGGAGGGATCGCCGATGGGCCGGCCGGGGGAGGCAACGGCCGCGCCGCGGGAAAATCGTTTGGTGTTCGGGCGAATCAACGTCGTAACATCCAGAGGAGGTATGAACATTGGCTTTCCAATTCTTTAAAGAATCGTACTCCGGAGCCGTAAAAGAAGTTTCGCTGGGCAAGGGCGACCAGGCGGTCAAGGTCGGCGGCGAAACCTGCTATCCGTTCTACCAGTTCGAAGGCGATATGCCCAACAAGCCCAAGATCGCCATGGAGGTCTGGGACATGAGGCCCGAGGATTGGGCGGAAAGCGCCAAGAAGCCGTTCGAGGACGTGCTGGACGATCCGGCGGCGTGGGCCAAAAAATGCGTGGAGGAGTTCGGCGCCGACATGATCGCCCTGCTGCTTCGCAGCACCGATCCCAACGACAAGAACGCCAGTCCCGCCGAAGCGTCCGCCACCGTCAAAAAGGTCAAGGAAGCGGTCAATGTTCCGCTGATCGTCTGGGGCACCGCCGCGCCGCAGAAGGACGAAGAGGTCCTCAAAAAAATCGCCGAGGATTTCAAGGACGAGTCGCTGATTCTGGGCCCGGTGGAAGACGCCAACCACAAGGGCATCGGCGCGGCCGCCATGGGCTACGGCCACATCGTGATCTCTTCTTCGCCCATCGACGTCAACCTGGCCAAGCAGGTCAACATCCTGCTGGAAAACCTGGGCATGCCCATGGACCGGGTCATCATCGACCCCACCACCGGCGGCCTGGGCTACGGCATGGAGTACACCTATTCGGTCATGGAGCGGCTGCGCATGGCGGCCATGGCCCAGGGGGACGACAAGCTTCAATACCCCATCGTCAACAATCTCGGCTTTGAAGTCTGGAAATCCAAGGAAGCCAAGGAAACCGCCGAAGAAGCCCCCGAACTGGGCGACCCCGAACGGCGCGGCATCATGATGGAAGCGAT